>CANGFL010000001.1 GCA_947453015.1 Oxalobacteraceae bacterium
CAAACGCATAATGATGTCGTTCAGTTGGTAATGAAAAAAGCTAAGAAAGGTACGAAAGTTATTTTTGTACCGGGCAACCACGATGAAGTCGTTCGACAATTCATTGGTTTGAATTTCGGCGGCATCAAAATTCGTGATGAACATGTTCACACTACAGCGAACGGTAAACGTATGCTAGTACTGCATGGCGATCGGTTTGATGGCGTGATTGCTTGCGCTAAGTGGTTAGCCTATGTAGGTGATTCACTGTACACCATGATTTTGAAATTCAATCAAATCTTTAACGTATGGCGCGCACGCGTTGGTTTACCTTACTGGTCGCTATCGCAATATCTAAAGTTAAAAGTCAAAAATGCAGTGAGCTACATCACTTCATTTGAAGATGCACTGGCAGAAGAAGCGCGTAAACAAAATTTAGATGGTGTTATTTGTGGCCACATACACAAAGCAGAAATACGCGATATCAATGGCATTCTTTATTGTAATGATGGCGATTGGGTCGAGAGCCTGACGGCCTTAGTTGAAGATGAAGTCGGTGAACTTCATTTGGTTGATTGGCATGAAATCATGTTGCGCTGGGAGCAGCGTCAATTTACCAAAAAAGAGTCTAACCTCACTACCGTCCCTGCCTGATAGTGCTTACTGCAATCGATCCAACTATTTCAATAGATGTAGGAGGCATACATTTGCCTAACCCGTCTACTAAAGATATCGCCATCACTAATAAGAAGCGCTTACTCGTCATTTCTGTTTCAGCAGGCAGTGGTCACGTACGTGCAGCTCAGGGAATCGAAGCACACGCCCACCATCACTTCCCAGAATGGACTGTGGGGCATCGCGATTTGATGCAGCTAGTACCTGCCTATTTCAGAAAAATTTATACCGATCTTTACCTCAAGCTCGCTTCAGGATTACCTGAGGCTTGGGGATGGCTATACAGAAAAACTGATCATGAACCTACAGGCAGTCTGACAGAGCGCTGTCGCAGAGCCTTGCAGCGTTTGTCTGCAAAAAAACTTTTCAAAGAAATCGCCGACGACCAACCCGATGCGATTATCTGTACTCATTTTTTACCTGCTGAATTACTTGCAACGGCTAGATTACAAAAACGAATCAATTGTCCTATTTGGGTCATGGTGACTGATTTCGATCTTCATCAGATGTGGGTGCATGAAGGCATCACTGGATATTTTGTCGCTAATGAAGAAATTTCCTTTCGCTTAGAAAGCAGCGGTGTTCCTAAATCGCATATTGTCGTCACTGGCATACCTGTGATGCCTGAATTTATTAATCATCCTAACCGTGACGTATGTGCTGCTAAGGTTGGGTTAAATCCTGCGCATAAAACTCTGCTGATCATGGGTGGTGGCGCCGGATTGGGAATCAGCTGTGATTTGGTAAATTCATTATTGAAATTACAAACCGACGTACAAATCATCGTCATGGCAGGAAAAAATAAATCACTACTGGATGAATTGCAAAAATTATCTACACAATGCCCAGGTCGCCTTGTAGCGATGGGCTTTACCGACAAAGTACCTGAACTCATGGCCTGCGCTGATTTGGTGATCACCAAGCCCGGCGGTTTGAGTACGTCGGAATGTCTGGTGATGGGTCTGCCTATGGTGTTGATTAACCCTATCCCCGGGCAAGAAGAACGCAATGCCAGCTATCTTTTGCAAGAAGGTGTCGCACATCGCGCTGATGATGTGGCGACCCTTTTATATCGCCTAACCCAGTTATTAGGCAAGCCCGAAAAACTTGAGAATATGAAGAGACAAGCATCTGCACTTGGCAGATCAGGTGCTGCTAGCACTTTACTTAATCACGTAGAAAAAAATCTGATTGGCCCAAACGTATGACAAACGCTGACTTGATGTCCATGGCTTACACGTTACTGAGCGTTTTCGTGCTTGGATTTTTTTTCGCAAAACTAGAAATTGCGATTGAAGGCGACGCTGGCTGGGCAGAGAATCTTCCTACTTGGCGTATCGAAGGTCATTGGCTACTCGATATTTTTTGGGGTGGTCGAGTGATGACGGGCTATCACGCTTGGGCTTTTTCTATCATCGCTTTATTTTTCCATTTCCCGCTGGTGTTTAGTGCCGATTATTCCTGGCAAGCAGAGATCCGCGCACTAGCCAGCATCATGCTGTTTTGGGTAATAGAAGATTTTCTGTGGTTTGTACTCAATCCCGCGTTCGGATTTAAGCGCTTCGAAAAAACACATGCCAACTGGCATAAGAATTGGGTGGCAGGCGCACCGATTGAATATTGGATATTTACGCCGCTGGGATTTTGGCTGATGGTTCTATCGTATTCGTGAGTACTTTCACGCACACTTGATCAATCAAAGAAGAATTCCGGACTCAGCACGGCTTTAAGAAATACCTCGTTACCCTCGTCGCGCTGACGATGCGAAATCCACCATGCGTTGGATTTTTTTACAGTCCAGTCTTGCTCTTCGCCGGTCAGTAACAAAGAAGCTACCTCACCCAACCAAGGCTGATGCCCTACGACCATTACTGGAATTTTTGAATCCGGCCAACCTACGACATCGATCACATCTGCCGCACTAGCCATGGGGCCAATCTCTGGAACAATTTTATATTTGCGACCTAAGGCGTCGACCGTTTGTATTGTTCTTGACGTAGGGCTGCATAAAATTTTGCAGCCGCTAGGTAAGGTTCGATCTAACCAGGCACCCATCCGTTGAGCCTGCTTGCGTCCCTGTTGCGTCAGCTCGCGCCCCTCATCGGGCTCACCCGCTTCCGCTTGCGCATGACGCCAGAGAATCAAATCCATTTATCCACCCAAGGTTTGCATAAGATGTTGCTGCACACTGAATTCTACCTGCCCTGTTCGAGGTTTGCGTCGATGATAAACCCCATCCGAGTCCAGCTCCCAAGAATTTTTATTATCTTTGAGATAAGGTAACAGTCCCTCTTGCAGTACACGTTTCTTTAGTTGTGGATCAAGCACGGGAAAAGCAATCTCGATACGTCTGAAAAGATTGCGATTCATCCAGTCTGCGCTGGAAAGATACACGTCATTCGCACCTTCATTAAGAAAGTTAAAAATTCGACTGTGCTCCAAAAATCGTCCAACGATAGAGCGTACCCGAATGTTCTCGGATAGCCCGGGAACACCAGGACGCAGCGAACAAGCTCCCCTAATGACAAGCTCGATTTTTACACCCGCCTGAGAAGCTTCGTACAACGCTTCGATGATAGATTCATCTACCAGTGAATTCATCTTAGCCGTGATCTGACCCACACCGCCTTGTTTAGCAATTTGAGTCTCGTTGCGTATCGCCTTAACTAATTCACGCTGTAACTCAAATGGCGCTATCCACAAGTGCTGCAGTTTTCTTGGTTTCGCCAAACTGGTCAGACTAATGAAAACTTCATTCACATCTTTGGCAAGCGCCGCGTTGGCAGTTAATAAACCAAAGTCTGTATAAAACTTGGTTGTGGTGGGATGGTAATTCCCTGTTCCCATATGGGCATAAAACCGAAGCTTGCCTGATTCACGTCGTATCACCAAGGCCATCTTGGCGTGCGTCTTTAAACCCACTACGCCATACACGACTTGTGCACCTGCCTGCTCAAGACGATCGGCCCAATTAATATTCGCTTCTTCGTCAAAGCGCGCCATCAATTCCACCACAACGGTCACTTCTTTTCCGTTATGTGCGGCCATGATTAAGGCTTCCATCAATTCAGAATTCATACCGGTGCGGTAAATGGTCTGCTTGATAGCGACAACCTGCGGATCGTGAGCAGCCGTGCGTATGAAATCAATAACGGGTTGGAATGACTGGAATGGATGATGTAAAAGAATATCTTTACTGGCTATCGCGCCAAATAGATCACCGTCAGCTAATGAAACAGAAAGCTTTGGCGCAAATGGAGCAAAACGCCATTCAGGCCGCGAAGCGTAGTCGACTAACTCATTGAGTCGAACCATATTCACCGGACCATTGACGCGATAAAGAAAATCGGGCGCAATATTAAATTGATTTAATAAAAAATCAGATAAGTTAGCGGGACAGTTTTCTGCCACTTCTAGACGTACAGCAAATCCAAAATGCCGTGTTTGAAGTTCGCCTTTCAACGCCTGACGTAAGTTTTTGACTTCTTCTTCATCGACCCACAAATCGCTATCACGTGTGACGCGAAATTGTGAATAACTTTTAACATCTCGACCTGGGAAAAGGTCTTCAATATGTGCATGAATAACTGATGACAGCAGACAAAATGCGTTACCGTCACCAGAAATTTTTTCGGGTAATTTAATAATACGCGGAAGTACACGCGGTGCCTTAATCACAGCAATCGATGTGCCGCGTCCGTAAGCATCTTTGCCGTTGAGTTCGACGATGAAATTCAGACTTTTATTGACGATTTGCGGAAACGGATGCGATGGATCAAGCACAATAGGCGTGAGAATAGGTCTGACTTCACGTTCAAAGTACTCTTTAACCCATGCCCGTTGCTCTTCGCTGCGGTCTACATGGCGAACCAAATGAATGCCATGCTCTGCCAACGAAGGAAGAATCTGCTCATTAAGAACGGTGTACTGCTCATGCACTAAATCCTGTGCGGCTGGCCCGACTAAATCGAAGCCCTCTGGCACAATAGGATCCAAGCTGAGACTTCTTTCGCGCTCTATCGCCATCAAACTGGCAATACGGACTTCGAAAAATTCGTCGAGATTGCTGCTGACTATGCAAAGAAATTTCAAGCGCTCAAGAAGTGGCAGGCTTTGATCCTGGGCTTGTGCAAGAACGCGGCGATTAAACGCCAGCAAAGATAGCTCGCGGTTAAGCACATCCAATTTCGCGGAAGCGGATAATGGCGGGCCAGCATGAGTGCTGGGTGATTTGATCGATTTGGCAATTCGGGAGGCGCGCATACTTTAGAGTCTACGATTTGTCGGTGACATATTAATGACAATGCTTATTATTAGTGCAATTTCCTGTCATAAAGCTGACACAAGCTGGCTTTATAGTACGTTCTGAATGTGTTTTTGTGTCATCCCTCTACGGAGCTTAAGGAGTGAATATGCGTAGCAATCAATTATTGAAGAACGTAAGTGGCCTAGTAACTGGCTTGGTATTAGCGTTGTCAGCAAATGCCGCTGACTTGACGGGTGCAGGTGCGACTTTTCCTTACCCAATCTATTCAAAATGGGCTGAGGCTTACAAAGCAGCCACAGGCATTGGCCTGAACTATCAATCGATAGGCTCGGGCGGTGGTATTCGTCAAATCAAAGCCAAGACGGTTGATTTCGGCGCATCGGATATGCCACTCAAGCAAGACGAATTAGAAAAAGAGGGCTTGACACAATTCCCAGCCATTATCGGTGGGGTCGTGCCAGTATTCAATCTCGAAGGTATAGCTGCTGGTCAACTAAGGCTGACTGCGGACGTTGTTGCTGCCATCTACTTGGGGAAAATCACTAAGTGGAATGCGCCAGAAATTGCTGCACTAAACAAAGGTGTCAAACTGCCTGATTTGGAAATAACAGTGGTCCATCGAGCCGACGGTTCTGGGACGACATTCCTGTGGACTGATTTTCTGTCTAAGACAAATGCAGAATTCAAAACTACCGTCGGCTCGGGCACAGCGGTAAAATGGCCAGTTGGTGTAGGCGGCAAAGGGAATGAAGGAGTTGCTGCTAATGTTCAACGCGTTAAAGGGTCCTTTGGCTATGTTGAATATGCCTTCGCAAAGAAAAACAAAATCACCCATGCAGCATTAAAAAATCGTGACGGCGAATTCGTCCAACCAGACGATGACACGTTTAAAGCCGCTGCATCGCACGGAGATTGGGCAGGCGCTCCTGGTATGGAACTTGTCTTAACCAATCAAGTTGGAAAAGACAGCTGGCCCGCAACCGGCGCATCGTTCATCATCATGCACAAAACACAAGCTGACGGAGCAACTGGTCAAGCTGTTTTGAAATTTTTCGACTGGGCGTTTAAAAATGGAGCCTCTATGGCTACTGATTTAGACTATGTTCCATTGCCAGCGGCAACTGTTAAATTAGTTCAAGAAAGCTGGAAAACAAAAATCAAGGATGCAAACGGTAAAGCCGTCTGGTAATTGGTACAGCGTTAGTAAAAGCCCGCCGTAAGGCGGGTTTTTTTTGCTTTCGCCGAAGTCTTTTAATCAATTAGCTAGTAAAAGTCTCTTGCCGGTAAACTATAAAACTCTATGATTGAATTAAAAGCAAAAAATGAAAAATATAACGCTATCAATCACAGTCAAAAAAGTCTCACCAAAAGATGAAAACGAATTTCTACGTGCGGCACGAGCCAGTCGTTTACGTCATCAAGCTTGGGTGAGAGTTCCTTTAACCGCCAACGCATTCAGGCGCTATGCGAATGAGATGCGTACTGACGAAGACTTAGCCTTTGTTGTGCGACGTAATGACACCGGAGCCATTGCGGGTGTGGTTGAGCTGCAGGATATTTTTATGGGTGACTTTAAAAACGCTTACATCATCTATTATGCGTTTGAAGGTCAGCAAGGACAGGGGCTGATGAGGCAAGCCGTAACAGAAGTCATAAGAATCGCTTTTTCTAAACTCAAGCTACACCGATTGGAAGCTAACATTCAGCCCAAAAATAAAGCATCCAAAAAACTCGCCAAAGCATGCGGTTTTCGTAAGGAAGGTTACAGCCCGAAATTTCTAAAAAAAGGTGGACGCTGGTGCGACCACGAACGATGGGCTTTATTAAATCCAACAGACTGAAACTAAGTCATTTCTCGTCACTCTGAATGGCGAGGTGATGTACTCTGATCGAGGGCGACACCCGATTTCAAGCTCTCAAACTGACACGCTTCGTTAGCACGAACAAAATGTAAATCCGCAAATCCTGCACGAACAGTTTCACCCGTATTATCAGAGTCTGAGGCGACTGCCACTAATTTAAGACGTGCATCGGCGGTACCAAATGATCGTTTTACATCCTGATAAATATTGACTCGCTCGGTCACCCAAAATCCAGCCTCATCATTCCCTGAACGCTGCACGATCATGCGTACTCTATCGGTATAGGCATTCGGCATATGCGTACCCACAGGATGACGATTGTCCCACACATAATTGAGCGCTCCGTCGGGCACACGATTGCCATAAAAAGCACGGGCCAGCGTTAACGAAGCTTTGTCAGTCAAACTCAACGCAGCAGCTGGCAGATCAAAAGCAAGATAAATACGCGCTGCATAATCATCACCACGACGACGCGTCATATCAGCCGAGCGAACCACTCCATCAACACGCCATCGCCAGCAGAGTATCGGTGTACTCGATAAATCGATATCAACAGGTCGGCCCAATAACGCCATGCTGCGTTCCGCTCGTGCCTCTATCGCATCAACACCATCCCACAAACTAATGCGATACGATGTAGCGGGTACCTGTGTTTCAAGTCGTATTAACTGCCACGGTGCCGGTATCTCTGACTTCGCCGAAGAAAATTTACCAATCATGACCTGAGCAAACGACGGGCCACTGGCCAGCACAAAGATAAGTGACATCCATCCATAGCGACTATTTATCATCGACTATCCCGGTAAGAGGTGTGATTCACAATCGATTAGAAAAGTAGTCGAGTCAGAAAAAATCAGGACAGGTTTATTACAGCTATCAAGAGTCGATTCTTCAAACGATACAAAATCCAAACTCAGAAAACTGTAAGTCATCGAAAGGACACGACGTCCAATTAAGCGTGGCGCGCCTAAAAATTTAAACTCTTGATTAGAAAATATTTCGTGCGTTTCTGGATTGTTTTTAGCAAATTCATGAACTAGCATGCCTACATAGTCTTGCGAATCAATCGCTAAAATCATCATTTGCGCGTCGGATTTCAAACCGCGAAACACATCAACGCATCGTTCTAGACAATCTGCACTAAATTTCTCAGGCCAGCTTCTAGTGCTGGTTTCTTGACCTGCTGATAATTTATCCAAAAGCCCGTTCATACGAAGCTCCTTTAGCCAATGACAGTAAGGAAGGTTGTGGTTGGTTTTTTTCTAGCCCTATCTTTTCTGCATCAACGATAAATTCATGAATCCTTGCAACCATTGATTCTGAATAAGGCACCGGATGAGTACTACCGGGAACATCGATAAAAGAACACTGTGTGGACAATGAATGCATGCGTTGCAGCACCGCTTCGGGTAGCATTTGTGACTCTGATGATCGAATCACCATGATCGGTATATCAATAGCCGAAAATTGCTCTTCAAAGCTAATGCCAAACAGTGTTTTTTGATGCGGTAAATCCATATAGTTAGGTCGCGCTACGGCCGATAACAGTCGCGAATCGACGTCGAGTTTCTGCGCAAGGCTACCTGCATCACGATGACCGTGCCCTCTAGGAAAAAAAGAAGAACGCCCAAGTGCGCCATATAAACTCATCAGTCCAGACCAAGGGACTACGCAACCCACATCGTTGATTACAACTGATCGTAGGTAGCCAGGCTTATGTAGCGCTAAAAAAATCGCTATCAAACCACCCATGCTATTGCCCACCATATGAATATGTCGCTTAGAATTTTCGGCGAGACTGAGTGTACCTAGTAGGTAGTTATAAGCATAAAAAGCTTCTTTCAAACAGCGACTCATGCGGTAATCTGATCCTATCGGTAGGTGGTCCGATAAACCGCGCCCACTAAAATCTAAAGCATAGGTCGCGTATGCGTGCTTAGTAAAGTCTGAGAAAGCGTGGAAGCCAGCCGCAGTTTCCAAGATGCCGGGCAAGCACAAAAGATGGTGGGGCGTATCGGTCGGCCCGTTTGCCGTCATCCCCACCGAATAAGAACCTGATTCATCGAATACAGGCAAACTGATGTCGCTGTTCATCATGCCCCCTACCGGGTCGCATCGACCGCCCTACTACGTTAGTAACAACCATTACGCAAAGGGTATCGTGTGATTATGAAACTTTGATGACGGCATGTTATCGGGTCAGAATAACCCGGGTTAGAGAGTTAAACTAACCCTGACAACGCTTACTGAGAAATTCAGTACGGGCGCTGTTCTAGATTCTTACTCACTCAAGATAGCGCGGGAGAACGCCGGTCGAATTTGATCTCGATCGCTTTTTGGCTAACCACTAACGCAGCGGTTGATACGGGCATATCGGATAGGGAGGTCAAATCCATGTGATGGGCCAATTCATACGCTTCTTCGATAACGTAGAAGCCATATTTTTCAAGCCGCTGGAGTTCAGCAATCAACGCTTCTCTGTCCATAGCGATTTCCATAAAAATCCTTCCAATTTCGGCTAGTCTCATTTGAGGTAAAGAATACCTACGATATATGTCAGGTTAATAAAAGCATCATGACAAAATGAATACCGACATTCCCACCATCAAACCGGCGGCAATGAAAATACAAGAACTATGGAAATAGACGCGTTTGGGAAATTACTAGCGCGACATCCGGAAGCCTTAATGGCGTCAGTTAAGCAGGCGGCGGACAGTAAAAATTTGCGAGGCGTTATCAGGGTTAACTTCAATCACAACAGCATCGGTCAGCATTGCTCCGGGCACCACCAGCCGTTGAACTAAGTCTAGCCCTGCACCTTTGCCCTCAAGGGGTCGATCGACTTTGAACACGTGGCTATCTCCCTGTATCAACAGCACAGGTTTTTTCCAGCTCGACATTTCTTGCTGAAATGCGGTCAGCCAATCACTAAATCCTGATTCGGGTGGTTTAGACGGCTCGTAAAACGTATCGGCCTGCATCGCAAAAACGATCGCTTTATTATTTTGATTACGGGCTAGCGCGAACGTTTCTTTCATCCAAGCGATGTTGGCTTCGTTACGCAATTTAAATTCGCTCGACGACGGTAATTCAGGCTGATCATTATTATTTGATCCCACCATATGAATGGTGGCAAAGCTAATATTGTCAACTGACCAACGACGATTTTCAGGGAAATTACGAAAAGCGGCCTGTGCTGATTGCTGCTCGAGAGTTAAGGATTGACGACCTAAGCTCTGATCAGAAGAAAAAAACAGGTCTCTGATTTTTTGGAGCCGCTCGATAGGATCATAAGGGCCATTATTTTTACGATGGCAATCCGTCCACTCATTATCACCCGGTGTATAAATCAAGGGCTTATCGAATGCCATAAATTGGCCATAGACTCGCTCGAACATGTCATCGCTGCACAAGGTACTGCCCGACTTGATGTCACCCACATGAATAGTAAACCGCGTCGGTTCGTGATTGATACGTTCAACCAGCTGATCGAGCTGACTGGGCGAAACGTAAGAAGTATCGCCGATCGCCATGAATTGAAAATTTTTTGCTTGTGCAGTGGAAGCTGAAAACACTGCCATGGCAAAAAAAATTATTGCGTGGCTCACGCGTTCATACATCATCATTTTTTTCACGATCGCTACTTGATTTTACGTTTGACCAACTCACTTCTATTGGGTGAGCTACTTACGCCGCTTTTGCTGGCGCTAAAGATTCAGGAAATTGTATGGTGAATAAACTACCCTTACCTAATTCGGATTCGATCAGCAGACGCGCGTTGTGCCGCATCAGTACGTGTTTAACGATAGCCAAACCTAATCCTGTACCTTGAGTCTCACGTGAACGACCTTTATCAACGCGATAAAAACGCTCGGTTAATCGGGCCAGATTTTCTTGCTTGATACCGATACCGTTATCTTTAACGGAGAATGCTGGACCTAGATTAGTTTTATTCCAAGAAATTTCGATCTCACCACCATCGGGTGTATAGCGAATCGCATTCGACACCAAATTACTAAAGGCGCTGCGTAACTCTTCTGTACCACCTAAAATATCGGGCCCATCACACACCAGCGAAATCTTATGCCTATTACTTGATAAAGCTTGCGCTTCAATGAGTACCTCATCGAGCAAATGATGAATATCGACAAACTCATCGCGTACCGGATAATCAATGGATTCCAAACGAGTTAGCACCAGCATATCTTCAATGAGATTTTGCATGCGCTTACCCTGCTCCACCATGAGTTTGATGTGTTGCTGGCGAGACGACTCATCCAAATTGGGCTCTGAATTAGCGATCTCTAAAAATCCATTAATAACGGTCAGTGGAGTACGCAGCTCATGCGAAGCATTGGCGATAAAATCTCGTCGCATTTGATCTAATCGATCAAATTCGGTCATATCGTGCGTGACTAAAATTTGACGTCGATTTTCAAAAGGAATAAGTCTAATGATTAATTTGCGGCCATTGATCGTTAAACTCAGCGGTTCTTCATAATGAGCCAGAATGATGTAGTCGATGAATTCAGGGCTACGAATCAGATTGGTGACTCGCATACCTTTATCGGATTTCAGACTCAGGCCTAGCTGTCGTTCAGCTACCGGATTACACCACTCGAGAAATAACACATCATCCATGATGACAACGCCATCAGGTAACTGACTCATCGCTTCACGAAAACGTGACAACCACTCGGCAAGTTCAGCTCGGCTCTTTTGATCGTCGCGACGCAATCGATAGAGCTTGGCGAAAATATCGGTCCACGATCCCCACCCATCTTTGAGTTTGGTTTCCTCCGGTTTGTCTAACCATAGCGACAGGTGATACATGTAGCGCAGCTGAACAAAGATAAGGATGAGCAGGATAAGAAATGCGATCGCCAACCCTCTGGTGAAATCCCAGACGGCCCAACCAGCGATTCCCGCAGCCATTAGCAATACCAGCCGGACTATTACGGGAATCCAGAACAAGCTTCTTGAGGTCATACAAAAATGGAATTATTTTTCAGACAGCATGTAGCCTACACTACGAACGGTCTTGACGAGGAAATCTGCTTTACCTAACGCTTTACGCAAGCGTAAAACATGGACATCGACTGTCCTTTCCTCCAGCACCGCATGATCGCCCCAGACTTTGTCGAGTAGCTGGCTACGCGAAAAAACACGCTCGGGATGAGCGATAAGAAATTTAAGCAATTTGAATTCGGCATGCCCAATGTCAATCTGGGCGTCGTCAACGCTGACACGGCAACTGACCGGATCGACGGTCAAAGGACCCATGCTCATCTCAAGCTCGGCATGCTCTGGCGCTTTACGGCGTATTAGCGCCTTAATACGCGCGACTAATTCACGCGGCGAGAAGGGTTTGGTAATGTAATCGTCAGCCCCTTGATCAAGGCCAGCAATTTTGTCTTCTTCCATGCCTTTGGCTGTGACCATAATCACGGGCAAGGTACTGAAATTGCGGTCGGCACGAATACGTGACAACAATCTCAGGCCAGATTGATCTGGCAACATCCAATCGAGAAGAATGACTTGTGGACGCCTCTGCTGCAGATAATTCCACGCATCGGCAGTGTTTTGAACGGAATCGACTTCCCAGCCCGCTGACCTAAGCGCAAAGCTCATTAGCTCAACGATGGGTAGCTCATCTTCCACCAACAAAATGGGCGAAGAACGACTAGCCATGGCGAGAAATAATTAGATTACTGGGAGGCTTGCTGCAAAATTGCATAATCAGTATGTCGAATGTCTTTTCCTTCGACAATATATATCACATATTCAGCGATATTCTTGGCATGGTCACCGATACGCTCAATTGCTTTAGCAACCCAGACGGTATCGAGCGCCGTTGAAATGGTACGAGGATCTTCCATCATGAAAGTCACGGCATTACGCATCACAGCACGATATTCGTGATCGATTTCTTCGTCAGCCACGATCAAGCGCGTTGCTTGTTTCTCGTCCATGCGCGCGAAGGCATCCAGCGCATCATGCAATTGACGACCTGCCGATGTCGCCATAACACGCACAATATCTTCATGGGCTATCGTTACTAGCCCACGCTGATGTATCGCACTAGCAGCACGAGCAATCTTAGTAGCTTCATCACCAATACGCTCAAGATCGGTAATGACTTTGATCGTTGCCATAACGGTGCGAAGATCATTCGCTGCAGGCTGGCGCTTAACAATCAAATGGCTGCAGGCGTCATCCAACGCCACTTCCATCTGATTGACTTCAACATCCGCAGCAATAATACGTTCGGCTTCTTGAACATTGAGCGTTCGAAAACAATTCATGGCATCGTGAAACTGTTTTTCGACCATACCGCCCATCTGAAGGACGCGCGAGCGTATTCCTTCAAGATCTAGCTCATATTGTTTCGACGAGTGTTCGGTAGGCATGCTGGTCTCCTGTGGTCCGTCAGCAGTAATGAATAAAAATTAGCCGAAACGTCCGGTAATGTAATCCTGAGTTTCTTTTTTGCTTGGATTCAGGAAGATTTTATCTGTCTCGCCAAATTCAACTAACTCACCGAGATACATGTACGCAGTGAAATCAGAACAACGAGCCGCTTGTTGCATGTTGTGGGTCACAATCGCGATCGTGTAGTCGTCTTTCAACTCGCTAATGAGTTCTTCGATCTTAACTGTGGATATAGGATCTAAAGCTGAGGTCGGCTCATCAAGCAGCAAAACATCTGGCTTGACCGCCACACCGCGAGCAATACACAGACGCTGCTGCTGTCCGCCTGATAAGGACAGACCACTTTTATTTAATTTGTCTTTGACTTCAGTCCACAAGGCAGCCTTGTTGAGAGCCCATTCGACTCGCTCGTCCATTTCACCCTTAGGTAAATTTTCATACAGGCGAACACCAAAGGCGATGTTTTCATAGATCGACATTGGAAATGGTGTCGGCTTCTGGAACACCATACCAATTTTTGCGCGCAGCACATTTACGTCGACATCGGAATCAAGAATATTTCTTCCTTTGTAAACGATCGAACCTTCTGCACGCTGACCAGGGTACAAATCATACATACGATTGAGCGTGCGAAGCAGCGTCGATTTACCGCAGCCAGAAGGACCGATAAATGCTGTTACTTTTTTATCGAATACATCCAGATGAATATTTTTCAGGCCCTGAAACGATCCATAGAAGAAGTTCAGATCCTGAACTTTAATCGTTACTGAATCGTGCACTGACGTTACTGGTGGATCACCAAGCAAGACGGTATTCATAATTATTCCTATACAGTGTTTTTGCCAGATCGAACCACGACGCGAGCCACAATATTCAGCGCTAAAACACTGAACGTGATGAGCAAAGCACCACCCCACGCCAGCTCGCGCCAGTTATCGTAAGGGCTCATGGCAAACTGGAAAATAACAACGGGTAAATTCGCCATTGGCGAATTCATGTCCGCGTTGAAAAATTGATTGTTCAAGGCAGTAAATAGCAATGGAGCTGTTTCGCCAGAAATACGCGCTACGGCCAAAAGAATGCCAGTAACGACGCCCGCCTTGACAGCACGAAGTCGAATCATCGTTGCTACTTTCCAGCGCGGCGCGCCGAGTGCAAATGCGGCTTCGCGTAGACTATGGGGCACTAAGGCCAGCATATTGTCTGTGGTGCGTACAACAACTGGTATCGCAATCAAAGCAATGGCGTAACTTCCGGCCCAACCCGAAAAATGCCGCACATTAGCCACGTAAATCGCATAGATAAACAAACCAATCACAATCGATGGCGCAGACAACATAATGTCGGTTACGAAACGAGTGATTTGAGCAAAGCGACTTTCTTCACCGTACTCAGCTAGATACATCCCTGCAAAAATTCCTATCGGAGTACTAATCAGTGTGGCGACCCCCACCATCATCAAGCTACCAATGATGGGATTTAACAAGCCACCTCCATCGCTACCTGGTGCTGGTGTAGTGTGCGTAAACATTTCGATATCGATGGCACCGATACCATTGATTAACAACACTGCCAAAATCCACAACAAAGAAATTATGCCAACCGCCATGGCAGAGATCGACAAGAAAATACCTACTCGATGCTGTATCAATCGGCGACGGTAAATGGGGTTATTTGATTGCCATAAATTAGTCGACATTATTTGCTACCTTCATTTTTACTCATCTTAAGCAGCATCAGTTTTGCGGCCGCCAGAACGATGAAAGTAATCACAAACAATATAAGTCCTAGTGCATACAGCGACGACATATGCAGACCTGCTTCGGCTTCAGCGAATTCATTGGCTAGGGTCGACGCTATGCTATTACCAGGAGCAAACAACGACCACGATATTGCGTGTGCATTACCAATCACAAAGGTAATCGCCATCGTTTCGCCCAGCGCTCGGCCTAAGCCCAACATGACACCACCCACAACGCCAATACGCGTGTACGGAAGCACGATATTTTTTACCACTTCCCAGCGCGTGCAACCCAGTGCGTAGGCTGATTCTTTGAGCACACTTGGACAGGTCTCAAAAACATCACGCATCACCGATGCAATAAAAGGAATGATCATTACAGAGAGAATCAGGCCTGCCGTCAGCATGCCTATACCCATCATCGGTCCTTGAAATAACTGACCAATCACCGGCACTTCTCCCAATGTACTTTGAAGAAAAGGTTGAACGTGATCGGCAAACAATGGCGCAAACACAAACAAACCCCACATGCCGTAAATAATACTGGGCACTCCGGCCAATAACTCAATCGCTGTTCCCAATGGTTGCTTCAACCAAGCTGGGCAAATCTCGGTGAGGAACAAAGCAATACCAAAACTAATTGGAAAAGCGATCAGAAGTGCAAGGCCTGAAGTAATGAGTGTGCCGGCAATGGCAATCAGTGCACCGTATTCGTCGTTAACGGGATCCCACTCAATGCGGGTAATAAAGCCAGGCCCAAAATGCTCTAAAGCAGGCCAAGCACCTAAAATCAACGACATCAAAATTCCAACAAGAACCAGCAAAACCAATGTTGCAAAAAGTAGTGTGATCTTGTGAAACAGAAAATCTTGCCATTTCGCGCCGCTAGCCGCGTGCGTGTAGCCGGATTGCGCCACGCTTGAAACCTGGCTTTCTGGGGAGGATGCACTCATGGAAGAGGCCGCGTTCGCGGAAAAAGGGCTGAGAGAAGTAGTCACTTAACTACTTTAGGCCGAGATTATGACGACGGAATTACAAGATTACTAGTCTAACAATCAACTAACTACATGAAATATAAAAAACGTCGCTAAACAAGTTTATCTATGCGATGTAAAAAGATCCTCGCACTATTTTTCATGCAAATTTAGTAATTCCTGCGCGGAAAACCCTCGGCAAGGATGCGTTCCCAGACGATTTCCTTCTCCCCAGCGGTCATGAACACCCATTCGGCGACTTCAACCACGGTGCGGCCACAGCCACGACAAACATCGTCGAAGGTGGTGGAGCAGACGGCTACACAGGGGGTATCAGGACGTTCAGACAATTCGTTGGCTTGGATCATATAAGCAGGCATCAGGACTCGCTTCAAGCTGAGCCGATGCTTTGGCTTTGCCCACTTTCATTTCTTCAGGTAGCAATACATCATTTTTTACGGCCGTCATTTCCGCGAGTATCGATATCGCGATTTCTGACGGTGTTTTACTACCAATATACAAACCAATCGGCCCGTGCAATTTTTCTAGCTGAGCAGGCGTCAAATCAAAATCGAGCAAACGCTCGCGACGCTTTTCATCGTTGGAGCGCGAACCGATCGCACCGACATAAAACGCCTCTGATTTTAGCGCTTCCATTAACGCGAGATCATCTAACTTAGGATCATGCGTTAATGCCACGACAGCACAGCGGCTATCGAGTTTCATCTCAAGCACTAAATCATCGGGCATGGCATGCACTACCTGCACGCCCTCAACATGCCACCCTTCACGATATTCTTCACGCGGATCACACACCGTGACTGAGTAATCCATACCCACCGCAATCTGCGCTAAAAAGCGCGACAACTGACCGGCACCAATAATTAACAGCCGCCAACGCGGGCCATGAATAGTTGTCAGTGCTGATTCAGATACTTGCAAACTCATACCCGGTTTAGCGGACCCCAGAGTTACCGCACCATTTTGCAAGTCAACGCGTCGAGCAACTAACTCACCTTTGCCCAGACGCTCAATTAATTCCGTTATTTGACTCTCTGCTGAGAGCGGTTCTATCGCCAGTTGTATGGTACCGCCACAGGGCAAACCAAAACGATGCGCTTCATCTGCGGTGATGCCATAGGTCACGATTTCTGGCTGGGTGCGCGTAATACCTTCTTTGCGAACGCGATCAATTAAATCATCCTCTATGCAGCCACCAGAAACTGAACCAACCACATGACCATCGTTGCAAATACCCAGCGTAGCACCTTCAGGACGCGGGCTGGAGCCCCAGGTCTTAATGACGGTTACGAGTTCGCAGCGCTTACCTTCGGCGATCCAATCGCTGCACGTCTTGAGTACTTCTAAATCGATACTATCCATGACACATCACTTTTGAAGCCAGTAAAAAAAAGCTCCCCACCCTTGCGGGAGGGGAGCCGTTCAACGCGCTACTTTATTAGGCTGATTTCAAGCCCTTAGCCAATGGCATGCTACGAATACGCTTGCCAGTTGCAGCAAAAATCGCGTTAGCAACAGCTGGTCCGATCAGCGAAGTGGAAGGCTCACCTACGCCACCTGGCTTGTTCGACGTTTCAACCAGAGTCACATCAATCACTGGAGCCTGATTCTGACGAATCGGCGGGAAGTCATTGAAGTTAGCCTGTTGAATGCGGCCGTTTGCCAAGGTGTTCTCGGTGTACAGAGCACCCGAGAGACCATAGATAATGCCGGATTCCAACTGCTGACGTACGATCTCAGGGTTAACCATGTTGCCTTGATCGCTAACCACCCAGACTTTGTGTACTTTTGGATTGCCGTCAGTGACCGAAACTTCTGCCACTTGCGCCATGTAAGTACCGTAACCTTCCATGATTGCGACGCCCAGAGCACGGCCTTTAGGCAATTTACGGCCCCAGCCAGCTTTCTCAGCAGCGATCTTCAGTACGTTGGTCATGCGAGCTTCATTGCCCAACAAGCCCAAACGATACGCCACAGGATCTTTACCTGCTGCCAGTGCCAACTCGTCCATGAAGGATTCGTTAGCGAAGCAGTTCATTGTGTGCGAAACCGCACGCAGGTAACCGACACGATAGCCTGTGTCGTGAATGATCACGTCATGCGCTGTGTTTGGCACGCTATACAGTGGAACCGACGCTTCGACCATAAATGGATCCAGTGTGTTCTTTGGCAAACCAAAGGCACGCTGTGTGATCGACTGCGAGGTCAACTGGAATTTCACGCCAACTGGATTGCCTGAAGCATCCAGACCAGCTTCCAAACGGTTCAAACCAGCTGGACGATAGAAGTCATGCTTCATGTCGTCTTCACGGCTCCACAGCACTTTGACCGGACGGCCAACGGCTTTGGATACTTGAACAGCTTGCGAAATGAAATCGAGTTCGATACGACGACCGAAACCACCACCCAAGTAGGTAGTACGAACGGTAACGTTCTCTGGCTTGATGCCGAGAACAGCAGCTGCCGTACCTTGTGCACCTTGCTGGAACTGAGTTGGGCCAGTCAAATCACATTTATCACCTTTAACATCAGCGATCATGTTCATTGGCTCGAGCGGCTGGTGAGCCATCATGGCTGTGGTGTAGTTAGCCTTAACGACTTTAGCTGCACCAGCAATAGCACCGGCTGCATCACCGACATCAGGACGAATCTTGATCGCTTTGATGTCTTTCTCAGCGCCTTTGATGGCGGCCCACATACTTGCTGAAGACATACCACCTACTGCGCCATCTTCAAATTTAACTTTCAGACCTTTTTTACGCGCGTTGTAAGCGTGCCAGTAAGTGTCAGCCACTACTGCAACGCCATCAGCGATCTGAACCACATCGATCACGCCTGGCATAGCCTTGGCTTTATCAGCATCAAAGCTAACAGGCTTACCGCCGATAACTGGAGTCTGCTCGATCGAGGCGTACACCATGCCAGGAACTCGTGCATCGATACCGAATTCAGCTGAGCCATTGACCTTAGCTGGTGTGTCCAGACGATTAGCTGGCTTACCAACCACGCGGAACTGTGAAGGATCTTTCAGTTTGACGTCTTTAGGAACTGGCAGTGCTGCAGCTGCAGAAGCGAGTTCACCGTAGGTTGCACTCTTGCCGCCACCGGTAACTACACCATTGTTTGCTGTCAGTGTAGAAGCATCTACGCCCCACTTGCTAGCAGCAGCTTCGATCAACATAGTGCGCACTTGTGCACCACCTACGCGCAGCTTTTCCCATGCATCACGAATCGAGGTGGAACCACCTGTGATTTGTGCGCCAAGCAAGCCGTTAACGTATGCAGGATTGGCTGGAGCGGTAGCTACTTTAACGTTGTTGATGTCTACATTCAGTTCCTCTGCAATCAGCATAGGCAGCGCTGTATGCACACCTTGACCCATCTCTGACATATGCGAGAGAAGAGTAATGGAGTTGTCATCTGCAATGTGTACCCACACGTTCGGGGTATGCAGGGAACCCGCAGCTTTAGCTTCGTTGCCACCCATACCAGGCACATACATGCCCAGCACGGCAACGCCAGAAGCGACTGCAGACGTTTTCAGAAATTCGCGACGATTTGTTGTCATTTGTTTGTCTCCTCTACCTTAAGCGCGACGCAATTCTGCAGCGGCATCTTTGATTGCAGCGCGAATGCGGTTATAGGTGCCGCAACGGCACAGATTTCCACTCATCGCGTTGTCGATGTCTGCATCGCTCGGATTTTTGTTTTTCGAGAGCAGCGCAGCTGCACTCATCAACTGACCCGACTGGCAGTAACCACACTGTGGTACCTGATGCTTGATCCATGCTTTTTGCAATGGATGTGAGTTATCAGCGGAAAGCGACTCAACTGTTGAGACTTTCTTGCCTGCGACTGCCGAAACCGGAGTTTGGCATGCGCGAATAGGTGTGCCATTCAGATGAACTGTGCAAGCACCGCAAAGCGCTGCGCCACATCCAAATTTAGTACCTGTCAGACCCACTTCATCACGAATTACCCACAACAGCGGGGTATCCGCTTCGGACTGGACGGAGACCGTCGAGCCGTTCAGATTAAAACTGATTGCCATGTTTTACTCTCCTCTTTCTCATGGTTTCACTGCAACTTAAGCCAATGATTTCTCATTAGATTTTTTTTGAAGCGGGCTAAGCTCAAATTCATTCTGCCCATCGTCACCTTTCTGCATGTCCTTCTTGGGGAAATTGCAGTGGGCGTCTTGCTTCCGCGTAGCCTTTGCTCGCCCCAAAAGTGTTGCCTTTTTGGACGAATTTTTTACGCATGTGTCTATATAGCACCGTTATTTAGCAAAATCAATAAAACCCACCTAGCACTTTATTGATACATCACCAACATTGTTGACTTTGCAAAATTTTTCAATCCTAAATCATTCGCATCAAGTAACTCGCAAGAAAAGAGCAGTGATGTAAGTTGATATTTTCTTGGCAATTTTTAGGGTGGGTGGTTTAGCAATAGATCGTTATTATCTTAATGACTCGCGAACGCAACTTCTTTTCGAAGTGAAATAAATCAATGACTTGGGGCGTCAGCTAGTACAAGCAAGGAATTTATGTGCGCGCTCCTCATCGATTCTGCGACTTACA
>CANGFL010000002.1 GCA_947453015.1 Oxalobacteraceae bacterium
AATGGAAGCGCAATACCTACAAAAAACCTGAGCAGCAAAAATGGTATGCCGGTGAAACGATTTCTGTAGGTATTGGTCAGGGCTATAACTCATTCACACCACTGCAGTTAGCGCATGCCGTTTCTAATCTCAGCAACAACGGTATTGTGATGAAGCCGCACTTGGTGAAAATGGTGGAAAGCGGTACCACTAAAGCGCGTAAGCTCACCGTGCCTAAAGAGAGTTATCGCATACCACTGAAACAAGACAATATCGATTTCATTAAGCAGGCCATGATAGGCGTGACCAAAGAAGGTACGTCAGCACGTTCATTCGCGAATGCACCATATATATCGGGTGGTAAGACAGGTACTGCTCAGGCGGCCGCTTTGAGTCGAAATGTTAAATACGATGCCAGCAAAATTTCAGAGCGTTTGCGCGATCACTCTTTGTACATCGCATTTGCACCCGCCGACAAACCAAAGATCGCTCTAGCCGTCATCGTTGAGAATGCAGGTTTTGGTGCGGCTGCTGCCGCACCGATAGCGCGCTTGGCGATGGATTATTACCTAACGGGTAAGCGGCCTGATGAGCCTGCGAAACCCGCAGCTAAAGTCGTTGATCCGACACAGCCGGCCCAGCCAGCCCAGCCAACACCCTCTACACAGCCAGCGACAGCGAAGCCCGATGTTACGAAGCCCGTTGCTAAAGCGGCCGACACGGCAGTGCAGTCTGCAGTCGTTAAAACGGATGTCGCGAAACCCGTTACTAAATCAACCGACAATCCAACGCAATCCGCAGTTATTAAAACGGATGCAGTGAAACCCGTTGTTAAAGGTGGCGACCCAACACAGCCAGCCACAGTTAAGTCTGACACGACCAAACCCAGTACACCCAAGCCTGTTGAACCCAATCGAGGGGCGCCACAATGATGTCTGGTTTTCAAGGAGCGCGTTATCCGGTACTAGAAACCGTCAAGCGGCGCTTTTTTATATTTGATCGCTCACTGACGATCGTTCTTGGTTTAATTCTTTTGTTAGGCTGTCTCGCGGTATCGTCGGCAGCGTGGAATTTCCCCGGACGCTTTGAAGGTCATTTGCGCAATATCGCCGTGGGTATCGCAGTGATGTGGATCGCGGCCATGATTCCGCCGCAAAAATTAATGCGTTTTGCAGTGCCTATTTATGTTGTCGGCCTCTCGTTGTTAGTGGGAGTCGCGCTGTTTGGATTAATTAAGAATGGCGCCAGACGTTGGTTGAATATTGGTGTGATTATTCAGCCATCCGAAATCATGAAACTGGCATTGCCGTTAACACTCGCGTGGTACTTTCAAAAACGCGAAGGCATGATTCGTTGGCGTGACTTCTTGATGGCAGGTTTGTTGTTGGCGCTGCCAGTAGGACTCATCATGCGTCAACCGGATTTGGGTACCGCTGTGTTGGTGACCTCGTCCGGATTTTTTGTGATTTTTCTGGCCGGACTATCCTGGCGTTTGATCATTGGTTTAGGCGTTGCAGGGCTGGCGAGTTTGCCGTTGGTCTGGACCATGATGCATGACTATCAGCGTCACCGTATCATGACCTTGATTGATCCAACTTCAGATCCTTTAGGAAAAGGATTTCACATCATTCAATCAACCATTGCGATTGGTTCGGGTGGATTGATCGGTAAGGGTTGGCTCAACGGTACGCAGTCGCATCTTGAGTTCATACCCGAGCGAACCACCGATTTTATTTTCGCGGTGTTTTCTGAAGAATTTGGCTTGCTCGGTAACGGCGTACTGCTTGTTCTGTATTTACTCCTAATTGGTCGTGGTTTGATCATTGCGGCCAATGCCCCGACACTTTTTTCTCGCTTGCTGGCAGGCTCGCTGACGCTATCTATATTTACGTATGTGTTTGTGAATATGGGTATGGTGAGCGGCATTCTCCCAGTGGTCGGTGTGCCACTGCCGTTTGTTAGTTATGGCGGTACCGCGTTTGTGACATTGAGCTTAGGTGTAGGCACGCTGATGAGTATTCAACGCCATCGCACCTTGGTGCAGACCTGATAAGGCAGCTATGCATAGTCAAATCACGATGAATGCGCGCAGCATGCAGCGCAGTTTGGTAACGCTGAGTATCACGCTATCCGCATTCGTTTTATCTGCGTGCACTACGGTTGATTTAACTGCGCGTGATGAGTCTGTGCGCAGCTCAACTCCAGCGGCCCCTTCGGCTTCTTCTTCAACTACTGCCACACCGACGCCACCGACTGCAGAAACAAAAAAGTCTGGTGGCTATTACAAAGATGATGGCCCGAGTGATGCTATTCCTGAAGGCTTAGTTGATACGCCGGACGCTGAGCCAAAAATCGAGCCTATCGCCAAAGGCCCGAGTAAGCCTTACACCATACTGGATCAAACCTATGTGCCGATCACAGATGACCGGCCGTATATTCAACGTGGCAAAGGCAGTTGGTATGGAAAAAAATTCCATGGCCAGCGCACTGCCTCAGGTGAAATCTATGACATGTTCAAGATGACGGCCGCGCATCCTACCTTGCCGATTCCTTCGTATGCGCGAGTAACGAATCTACGTAATGGAAAGCAGGTAATTGTGCGCATTAATGATCGCGGACCATTTCATGCATCGCGCATTATTGATATGTCGTACACCGCTGCGTTGAAGTTGGGCTTTATTCAAATCGGTAGCACGGAGCTGGAAGTCGAACGCATCTTGCCCGATGAAATTACACGCATGCAGGAAGATAAGCGTCGCAAAGGTGCTCTCGCTACAGCAAAAGAGTCTGCAGATCCTATGACGCGCTTAGCGAATGGCAGCACGCCGCCAGTAGCTGCTGAAACCGGCGGGATTTTTTTACAGTTTGGTGCATACGCTCAAGTACACAATGCCGATGCAATGCGTATTCGATTGCTGGCAGGGTGGCCGCAAGATTTGCCCGAGCCGGTCATTGTACAAACGGGTGGTTTGTATCGATTGCATAGCGGCCCGTTTGCTACACGCGAGACGGCAAAAACAGCCGCTGATTTGCTAAAAGAAGTTACGCAGATTCAGACGTCGATTGTTCAGAAATAATTTCTGTTTTTACCAATCGTTTTATTCGTCGGTAGTTTGCATTTTTAGCGCCAAGTCATACAGCGCGTTTTTCTTCAGGCCGGTAATCCGCGCAGCCAGCGCCGCTGCTTGGCTGACTGAGTTACTTTCCAAAAGAATGCTCAACACTCGCGTTGCTTCCGACAGATCGGGCTCGTCGCTTGCTACCTCAGCTTCAACTAGCAACACGAATTCTCCCTTTTGATGCTCGGGCGCCAGAGCTAACCAGTGGTGCAACTCACTTAATTGGCAGCGATGAATTTGTTCAAATAATTTTGAGAGTTCGCGCGCAACGACCACGCGCCGTGTTCCACCTAAAGCATTAGCCAATGCTTGTGCTGTTTCTAAAATGCGATGTGGAGCTTCATAAAAAACTAGTGTGGCGCGAGTACTTAGTAAGCCGGATAGCAACTGCGCACGTTGACTGGCTTTGCTTGGCAAGAAACCGACAAAATGAAATTCATCTGTCATCAAACCGCTGGCAGATAAAGCAGCGACACCCGCAGAAGCGCCCGCAATCGGGATGACACGCAAGCCAGCGTCGATAACCGCATCAACGATGCGTGCGCCCGGATCAGAGATGGCCGGTGTGCCCGCATCAGAAACTAAAGCAATACGCTCACCTTTACGCAATCGGGCGATGATTTTTTCTGCGGACTCGCGTTCATTATGCTGATGAGCAGAAAACAAGGGCGTTGACAAGCCGAGTCGTGACGTTAAAAGCCCAGTGTTGCGCGTATCTTCACAAGCAATGGCATCAACTAGTGAAAGCACCTTCAATGCGCGCAAACTCACATCCGCGATATTCCCTATCGGTGTAGCCACTACATACAATGCACTTTCAGGAAACTGCTGATGCTCCAGATCGCTGGCAAGTTGCGTAAGACTGCTCAGCAGAGAGGTTGAAGGTGTGGACATGTGCAGGTGGCATCTAAAGTGGCGGACTTACAGGCAGGTCATTCACCTGTCATCATCGCATTGTACAAAATACGGGCTATTCGGCATCGAGCTAAATGACAAATGAGTTAAACAAGTCGTCGCTGGGCAGAATCGCTGAGGATAGAGCGCTTGTCTATCTAGAGCAACAAGGCCTAGTATGCGTCACACGCAATTATGCCTGTCGTTATGGTGAGATTGATTTAGTGATGAGCGATGGGCCTCAGTTAGTGTTTGTTGAAGTACGAATGCGAAAGAATTCGAATTTTGGTGGAGCCGCCGCCAGCGTCGATACCGCGAAACAGCGGCGACTCTGGCGTACTGCCGAGCATTATTTAATGCGGTATCGCACGCTGCCGGCATGTCGATTCGACGTGGTGGCGATAGACGGCGATACCCTAGCTTGGATGCGCGCTGTCATTAATCGGTAATTCACTCGATAAAATTACTAAATAAAGCGAATCAATTGACGTTGTATTCATAGCAGCATTTATAATCTGCCCATCATGAGTAAGCAACGAGTCATCAATCATTTCAACGAAAGCGCCGAGCTGAAGATACAGCTGGCCGGCGAATTGGCACAACCCATTGTGCAGGCGACAGAGCTGATGTTCGTCGCGCTCTCCAATGGCAATCGCATACTGGCATGTGGAAACGGCGGCTCGGCCGCATTGTGTCAGCATTTTTCTGCGCAGTTAGTCGGCCGCTTTGAGCGTGAGCGCTTGCCGCTTCCAGCGATGGCGCTCTCTACGGATTCATCGATAGTGACTGCGGTAGGTAACGATTACGGCTTTGGCGATATTTTTGCCAAACAGGTACAAGCCTATGGTCAGGCCGGCGATGTATTGTTTGCGCTATCAAGTTCGGGAGTTTCAGCCAATGTGATGGCAGCGATTGACGCCGCACTCGAGCGCGACATGCGCGTTGTTGCGCTGAGTGGCGCGAGTGGTGGCAATATTCCACGATTACTGACCGACGCGGATGTACACATAAGCGTGCCTTATGAGCGTGCTGCACGAATTCAAGAAGTACACTTATTAATCGTCAATTGTCTTTGCGATGGTATTGACGTCGCACTTTTCGGAGGAGATTCAGAATGAAATCTGACGCACAGTTTTCCGCTACGCTGAGGGCCATTCGACGCCCATTGTTGGTCATCACTTGGTCGGCAGCACTGGCAGTGACGCTTCAAGGTTGTCTTCCTGTGATGGTGGGAGGCACAGTAATGGGAACCATGACGGCTACGGATAGACGCAGCTTAGGTTCTCAGACAGACGACACCGCCATTGTGGTGAAAGCAGAAGGCCGCGCCATGAAAATAACCGGTGATCAAGGGCGTGTTTCCGTCAACAGCTTCAATCGGCATGTGTTGATAACCGGTGAAGTCAAAGATGAAAAAATGAAAGCCGAAGTAGAGCAGCAAATTAAAACCATCGATGGCGTTAAACAAATCGACAATGATTTAGAAATTGCCCCCGTATCGAGTTTGGGTGTGCGTTCAAATGATTTGGTTATCAGTAGCAAAGTAAAAGCAGCAATCATCGACACAAAAGATTTGTATCTCAGCGCATTTAAAGTTCATACAGATAGAGGTGTGGTGTATTTGATGGGGCGGGTGACTCAGCGCGAAGGAAAACTCGCGGCCGAAGTGGCGCGCAATGCAGCCAGCAAAATCAAAAAAGTCGTGAAGCTCTTCGAGTACATCACCGAAGACGACTTGAAAGATTTTTCGCCTAGGCCCGCTGCTGAGCCGGCTAAGGATGCCGCAAGCAAGGATGCCGCAAAATAAGACCGAAGTTAGGCGGGCCTCATGCTAGGCTTGGCCTGACTAGCCTATAATTGCATTCGCGCATTTGCTTACACAGGATTTTTATGTCTCGTCATTTCCCCCGCCGTGTCGCCGGCCTGACCATCATTCAAACCATGTCGTTGTTGGTCATTCTAGGCATCGTTTTGTTTGCGGCACTGTCATTGTTCAAAAAAGAGTCAGCCCCGGCGGTGAGCTTTCGCACGTTAAATGGTGAACAAATTGCCATGGAATCGTTGCGCGGCAAAGTCGTGCTGGTAAATTTCTGGGCGACCAGTTGCTCTACCTGCGTGCAAGAAATGCCGGAGATGGTAGAGACGTATAAAAAATATTCTGATCGCGGTTTGGAATTTATTGCCGTGGCCATGAGTTATGACCCGCCTAACTATGTACTGAATTATTCAGAGAGCCGCCAGCTACCCTTTAAAGTAGCGTTGGATAGCGATGGCCAGGCAGCCAAATCATTTGGTGATGTCAAACTTACGCCGACCACGTTTGTGATTGGTAAAGATGGCAGCATATTGAAGCGCTATGTCGGCATTCCCGAATTCGCGTCTATGCATCAGTTGCTGGAAAAAGCACTAGCGATTTAAACGTAGGCCAACCAAAACGAGCAACTCTTTTTGGTTGGTATGGCAGTCTCGTAGCTTATTCGTGGCTTACTCTAGCCCAGCGTTTTTTGCCTGTTGGTCAGCGTGATATGAACTACGCACCATTGCTCCAACAGCAGCGTGAGCAAATCCCATTTCATTCGCCTTCTCTTCGTACATCTTGAAAATATCAGGATGTACGTAACGACGTACAGGCAAATGATCGCCGCTAGGCATCAGGTATTGACCTAAGGTCAGCATGTCGACATTGTGTTCGCGCATGTCGCGCATTACTTGCACTATCTCTTCATCAGTTTCGCCCAAGCCCACCATCAGTCCTGATTTAGTCGGTACCTCAGGATGCAGTTCTTTGAAACGTTTTAATAGATTCAAGGAATACGCATAGTCCGAACCTGGACGCGCTTCGCGATACAGGCGTGGCACGGTTTCTAGATTGTGATTCATCACATCGGGCGGTGCGGCTTTGAGAATCTCTAATGCGCGATCCATGCGGCCACGAAAATCGGGCGTCAGTATTTCGATACGAGTCGAGGGTGATAAAGCGCGCACTTGCTGTATGCATTCAACAAAATGTGCCGCACCACCATCGCGCAGATCATCTCTATCAACGGAGGTAATCACAACGTAAGATAATTTCAGCGCAGCGATCGTCTTGGCTAAATTTTCTGGTTCATTCGTATCGAGTGGATCGGGACGGCCATGGCCGACATCGCAGAAGGGGCAGCGACGAGTACATTTGTCACCCATGATCATGAATGTCGCCGTGCCTTTACCAAAGCATTCACCAATGTTTGGACAAGACGCTTCTTCGCAGACGGTAACGAGATTATTGCTACGTAAAATATCTTTGATCTCGTAAAAGCGCGTACTGGGCGATGCTGCTTTTACGCGTATCCAATCGGGCTTAGGTAATCGTTCAGCCGGAATAATTTTGATAGGAATACGCGCAGTTTTTCCAGCGCCTTTTTGCTTGTCGCTCGCTTGGTAGGGTGGCGGTATATCGTTAGAGCTCATGCGATTTATGGTTGGGACAGCTGTACATACAAATGGTGGGTGAGTAACTGCTGCGCTTCACTCAGCGACGTCGTTACGCCTAAGGTTTTCATGTCGATAGTTTGCAAGCCGGCATAACCACAGGGATTGATCCACGAAAAAGGTTGAAGATCCATAGCCACATTTAGGGATACACCATGATAGGTGCAGCCATTACCTCGAATCTTCAAACCCAATGCGGCAATCTTTGCGCCTTGATGCTCGCCGTTCGCTACATAAATACCGGGCGCGCCTGACTTGCGTTCACCGCTTAAATTATACGCCGCAAGCGTATCAATCACCGCTTGCTCGATACGGTTAACAAATTCGCGCGGCAGTATTTTTTTTGCCTGTCGACGTAAATCGAACAGTAAGTAAATCACCGCCTGACCCGGCCCGTGATAGGTTACCTCACCGCCGCGATCGGTTTGTACGATGGGAATGTCATGGGCATCAATAATATGCGTTGGATCGGCGCCCAATCCCAAGGTGAAGACTGGGGGGTGCTCTACCATCCAAAGTTGATTCGCTGTCGTCGCAGTCCGTGCATCGGTAAAAGCACGCATAGCAGCAAAGGTGGTGTCGTAGGCTTCGTATCCGCGCTGCTCTGTCAGCGTATCTATCATGCGATTTACAACACCATTTTGACCATGGGGTGTGAGGATAAGGCGCGGTATAAATTATCGAGCTGTTCGCGACTGGTGGCGCGTACTGTCACGGTCAACGATAAGTAATTACCCTTCGTTGAGGGGCGCATCTCTAATTTACCGGCATGAAACTCCGGATCATGAGAGATCACTACATCCACCATTGTTTGGGCAAACGTATCCTGCATGGCACCCATGATCTTGATAGGAAAATCGCAGGGATAGTCAATCAAACTATCAGCAGGATTCAGCATACGGCAGTCCTAACGTTGAAATAGCAGCCTGATCGAATCGAGCCCCCGACCAATGATCGTCGCCTGATTCACTTGTTCCAGTGCTTGCAAAGGAATTTCATTCACTACCTTACCATCAGCCATCATTTTCAGTGTGCCTACGCGACTGTATTGTGCAATCGGCGCAACCAAAGGATCGGTACGTACTACTACCGGTTTCAGTTTAGCGCTGGAGCCGCGCGGTAAGCTGACATACACATCATGATCAAAACCCAGTTTGATTTCATTCTGCGAGCCTTTCCATACCGTAGGCGTTAAAACCGCCTGCTCTTTGGAATAAATTTTGAATGAATCAAAATTCAAAAAGCCCCAATTCAATAATTTTTGACTTTCTTGTGAGCGCACAGAATCTGAATCCGTGCCCAACACGACAGAAATCAGTCGCCGTTCATGATTGCCGCTGACGCGTTTAGCTGACGCAATTAAGCAATAACCTGCTGCTTGTGTATGACCGGTTTTCATCCCATCAACTGTAGGATCTAACCATAGCAAACGATTACGATTCGGTTGGGTGATGCGGTTGTAGGTAAAATTCTTAGTTGAATAGATTTTGTAATACTCAGGAAAGTCGGTAATTAAGTGCGCTGCGAGTATCGATAAATCACGCGCGGTTGAATAATTATTCGGATGCGGTAAACCATGCGGATTAGCGAAGCGTGTGTTTTTCATCCCCATGCGCTGCGCTTCACGATTCATCAGATCAGCAAACGCTGCTTCGGTACCCGATACCGCTTCGGCGAGCGCAACGGCTGCATCGTTACCCGATTGCACAATCAAACCGTACAGCAGATCATTCACGCGTACAGCAGAATTTGGCTCAATAAACATTTTTGAGCTATCACCATCGACCTTCCAGGCATTCACTGACACATTAATGGTTTGATTCAGATCGAGTCGTTTTTCACGTACCGCAGAAAACGCAAGATATGCCGTCATGATTTTTGTCAGCGATGCGGGTTCTATGCGTTGATCAGGATCTTGTGCAGCTAAGACTTGATTGCTGCTGGCATCGAGCAGTAGCCATGAACGTGCTGCGATAGTGGGTGCCGGTAAATTTTGTGCAGCTGTCGCACCCAACATAAAAAAGGCAGCGCAGGCTACGAGGAATTTTTTCATTCGAGAATTTTGAGTTGAATAAAGCAAAAAAGTAGTGCGAATTATAACGCTCACGGAAGGCTATGGGTGCCAGTAATCGATAACGAGTTGCTTGATGTGGTGAAGCTTGCGATGAAAAAAATGGTCAGCACCAGGAATGACGATGACGGGTAAATCTTGCGGACGCGCCCAGTCGAGTACATCGCTTAAAGGAATGGTGTCATCGTGCTCGCCGTGAATGAGCAAGGTATCCGAAGGAACCGTAGGCATGGCCCACTTGCCAGCGGCACAGCCCACCAGCACCAGTCGTTGCGCAGGCTTTTCTAGCGCCGTTAGTCGTTGTTGTAATTGCGATTGCACAAACGTGCCAAATGAGAATCCAGCGAGTGCTATCGGCAATTCAGGATACTGTGCTGACATGTGCGCATGTAGCAGAGCCATATCATCGGTTTCGCCCAGTCCGGCATCGTGTGTGCCACCCGATTGCCCTACCCCGCGAAAATTCATGCGCACGCTGAGATAACCGACCGCGATAAAGGCGCGCGCTAAGGTCTGCACCACTTTGTTGTCCATCGTGCCGCCATACAGCGGGTGAGGATGAGCAATCAGCGCGATGCCGCGTGGTGAGTTTTCTGGCTTATCGAGACGGCATTCCAGTGGGCCAGCGCTGCCGCTTAAGGTGAATTCTTGCGTTTGCGAATTCATGATCAAATTTTCAAACGTTCAACGACCTTCCCGCCGACCAAGTGAGAATCAATGATTTCATCCACATCCTGTTGATCGACAAAGGTGTACCAAACACCTTCGGGATAAATCACCATTACAGGACCTTCTTCGCAGCGATCAAGACAACCCGCTTTATTCATGCGGACTTTGCCGTGGCCATTCATGTCGAGTGCTTTAAGTCGTTTTTTTGCATATTCTTGTATGCCTGCAGAGCCGCGATCATGGCAGCAAGTGCGGCCGTCCTCGCGCTGATTAATGCAGACAAATACGTGGTGTTGGTAGTAGGGCTGATCGCTCATAATAGTAAAGCGTTTGAATTGAGTTTGAGTTAAGTGTGAGAGGTGAAAACGAGAGCTAATACGATAGCTAAAAACGAGAATGAATCATCATACACTGACCGAAAGGTACTGCAGGATTACTCTGCATGGCCATGCGTTTTATGTGTCAAGAACCAGAGTGCGAATAAGGGCCACGTCAGCGAAAGAAAATGTGCCGCGCCATTAAAGTTAAGGAATTTACCTTGTACCCATTCTTGCAGTGTCGCTAAAAAATAAGGATTAGCGGGCGCGATATTAATTAACACCAAGCTCACACCTAAAGAAAAAATCGCAGCACGACGCTGTGCAACGGCAGGAGCGAATGACAATCCGCCGAGCATCACCAAACCCATCATCAAACCACTCGCAGCGCTCGGAGTGAACCAACCAAATGCATCATCCGGGTCGAACAAAATCGCATGCGCTAATGTTTTGACCGTAATAGCAGAAGCCATCAACAGAAAAGCTAGCATCGCTTTGGGTGCTGTGTTTCGCGTCTGGCACAACAGCGTTAATACAGCGCCTGTCATGCCACACGCAGTGATGATGACTTCGGCGGGCAGATAGTGCTCAATACCTGCGCCTGCTTGTATCCATATCCATTGACCCAGATCGACAGGGCTTTCAAGTAAATCCGAGAACCAGCCTGAGATAGTCCCCAACACTTGACCATGACCAAACAGATAAGGCTGCGGAAAAATTTGCGCCAAAGGCCATAGCGCAATCACTATCAGTCCCCTACTCGCTTGCTGCGAAAACCATAAGCGGCGTAACGCTCGCAATTGACTTTGTTCCAGTATCGGCCGGCGTAGTAATTCACCGAGTAGTGCGCCAAGTATCGTTCCGAAGGTATTGGTCAGCACATCTAAATTACTCGGTACACGCGAAGGCAAAAAACTTTGTACTGATTCCAGTAGTAGTGCTAGAAAAATTCCACTCAGGCTAGCCACCACGATAGCGGGTAGTGCGCGTAGCCGAGGATAAAGCGCGAGCACGGCGAGTAAACCCAGCGGGATGTAGCCGACCACATTGACGGTTAAATCAAATCCCGTCCAGTAGTGCGGCAAATGTTCGGTGAGATAAGACCAAGGCAATAATCCATTGTCATGCCAGCCCGAAAACGGATAGCAGCTCGCGTACACCACCAGCAGCGAGTAAAAAACTAAGGCAACGCGCACCGACGCAGATGCTTTGCCGGTGATTTGCGTAACAGACTTTGGGTCACCGGAAAGCGGTGTTCTTAGAGCTGGCATGAGTGGCAGTGTATTTGAGTTTAGCCCGCTCGTCATCCGCGCATCATCCATAAGTCACCCCCACACCACCTCTAGCAGCAGCTACCGATACAATGCGCGTCATGAGTACGCCTTTGATTGCAGACCAAATATCCCGCCTGTTCGGTGCCGCTGCGCGCGACCTGAAGGTTGAGGTGCTGGCCACTACCCAGTCAACCAACGCCGATTTGCGTTCGCGTATTGCCGAGTTAAGCTCGCCGCTCTTGTTGGTTACCGAAAATCAGACCGCCGGGCGCGGGCGTGCCGGTCGCCGCTGGCATTCAGCGCCGGGCGATAGCCTGTGTTTTTCATTGGCTTGGCCGTTATCACTTCCTATCGATCGCATTACCGGCTTGCCGTTGGCGGCAGGTGTGGCGGTGGCTGATGCTTTGCATCGATCGGGCTGGGCAGTGCAACTGAAGTGGCCGAATGATTTGCTACTTAATTCGGCCAAGCTCGGTGGTTTGTTGATTGAGACAGTCTCGACAGCGCGCACAACAAACGATCACCGAGTGTGGGTTGTAATTGGTGTGGGTATTAACATTCATCCGAATCCGCAACGTGATGCAGCGATCGATTATCCAACGGCTTTTTTAAGTAACCAGCCGCTGGATAGAAATAATTTGCTAGCAAAAATTACTGATTCTTTATGTGCGATGTTAGTGGAGTTTGATCTGCATGGATTACGACCTTTTGTCGATCGCTGGCATGCGCTGCATGCGCATCAAAATCAGCAGGTCACACTGTATGAAAATGGCCAGCTATTGCATGAAGGCGTAGCACGCGGCATTAATGACAATGGATGCTTGCTGCTTGATACCGCAACTACTCAACGGATTATTTCGACCGGCGATGTGTCACTTCGATCGGCTTTACCTCATACAACAGCGGGAGTGACTCATGCAGCTGTTGATTGACGCTGGTAATACTCGCATTAAATGGGCGCTAACCGCCGCCGATCATGTCGTGGGTGAGTGGCATACGATGGGCAGCGTTGTGCACGCCGATCTGGAAAAATTAAAACACGCATGGTCAACACATACCATTCAGCGCGTATTAATTTCAAATGTGGCAGGTGATGCTGTCGCATCGCAGTTGAGAAAAATGTTAGTTGAGTTAACTGTGCCTGAGTCATCGCTGACATGGTTTCGTGCGCAAGCTGAGTGTGCTGGTGTGCGCAACGCCTATGCACAGCCAACGCAACTCGGCAGTGATAGGTTCGCATCACTGATTGGGGCGCGTCATCGTTATGTCGGGCAGCGCTTGTTGGTGGTGACCTGCGGAACGGCGACCACCATCGATGCATTGGAAGCGGATGGTACTTTTATCGGCGGCATGATTCTGCCGGGGCTAGCCACAATGGCCACTTCGCTAGCAGTTAACACCGCGTTGCTACCCGCCGTTGATAAGGCCGATAGAGCACGCGTGTTTGCTGATAACACGCATGACGCAATTATTAGTGGCTGCTTGTCAGCGCAGGTGGGCGCTATCATGCATGCCTATGAGCAGCGCAGGGATCCGCCCGCTCGATGCGTGCTCTCTGGCGGCGCTGCGCAGTACCTTGGCCCGTATTTGCCGATGCCATTTGATGCCGTGGACAATTTGGTTTTGTTGGGCTTAGATGCCGCTGTTGGGGGAGTCTCTTACTAATGTTTAGATTGTTATTTTGGTCGCTATTGTTAGCCAATTTGGTGTTGCTCACTTTATTGCCAGGACCCTTACCCGGTACGGCAACGCTGGAGCCGCAACGGCTGTTGCAGCAAGTGCAGCCTGACAGCGTGAAGATACTTCCGAATTCACATACTAACGACACGGCGAAGCTAGCACCGCCCGCAGAGCCTTGCGTTGAAATGGGTGATTTCAGTGCGACGACGGCAGCAAAATTTGAGTCGCGGCTGGCCAAATTAAAACTTCCCTCACTGCCACTCAAACAACAAGTTCAATCCCCGCAGGCCAGCTTGGTATTCATTCCGCCGCAGTCGGATGAGGCCAGCGCCAATCGCCGCATCACCAAGTTGCGTGCGCTGGGCTTTACCGATGTGTCCGTGGTGAGAGAGCCACTCGCGCGACGCTGGGGTATTTCAGTGGGCTTGTTTACCAGCCCCGAACTGGCAGCAGCGCAATTAGAGAATTTGAAAAAAGCTGGTATTGCCGATGCCCGTATCGAAGAGCATCCGCTCAACTCGGCGCGTTTTTCCTATCAGTTAAAGGGTTATGCGAGCGAGGACAAGCCTGAGCTGAAAGCGCTGATTGCTGAGTTTTCGGGAGTCACGCTGCGCAGTTGCAAGCACTAGCAGCGCGAGGCAATTAGACTCCTGCGTCACTCTGGGCAATCGCTTTCAGGCATGCCGGGCAAAAGCAGGCATCGCCTGTCCCGCCTGCCTCAGTAAGAACGACGGTGGGAATCGGCGGCAGCTCCATGCACCAACATCGCTCACCTGCAGCTCCGTCGGTCATTGCACAGTGAAAGTCTTGTCCGCATTTCACGCAGGCGCTCATCAAGTATCTCCGGTGTTGGTCTCGTTCAGTGGTCGTGGGGTGGCGGTTGTGCACCCAAAGCGCGCTTTTTAGGAGCGGCTCAGTAACAGCCAGTCACCATCATTTCATAAGACGCGAACGCGATCCAGTTTAGCTGTAAAATCCCGCGCTATTCCCACCTTCACTTCGATAGCCACCGCAATGCCCACTACGTCGATTGCTCCTGAAATCAAAGCCGAAATTTTGGCTGAAGCGCTGCCCTATATCCGCAAATTCCATGGCAAGACTATTGTCGTTAAATACGGCGGTAATGCGATGACAGAAGAGCGCTTAAAGCATGGCTTTGCGCGTGATGTGATTTTGCTGAAATTAGTGGGCATGAATCCGGTGGTCGTGCATGGCGGCGGTCCGCAAATCGACAGCGCGCTCAAAAAAATAGGTAAGCAAGGCACGTTCGTGCAAGGTATGCGTATCACTGACGAAGAAACCATGGAAGTGGTTGAATGGGTTTTGGGTGGCGAGGTGCAACAAGATATCGTCATGCTGATCAATCACTACGGCGGACAAGCCGTCGGTTTGACAGGTAAAGATGGCGGGTTGATACGAGCTCGCAAGATGCAGATGCCAGACAAAGAACATCCGGGTTCATTTCTCGACATTGGATTTGTCGGTGAAATCGAAGCCATTAATCCAGCCGTCGTAAAAGCGCTGCAAGATGACGCGTTCATTCCTATTATTTCGCCGATTGGTTTTGGCGAAGATGGACAAGCCTATAACATCAACGCTGATTTAGTCGCAGGTAAGATTGCAGAAATTTTGCGTGCAGAGAAGCTCATCATGATGACCAACATACCGGGTGTCATGGATAAAAACGGCAAGCTGTTGACGGATTTATCCGCGCGCGAAATTGATGAGATGTTTGAAGACGGTACGATTTCCGGCGGCATGCTGCCGAAAATTTCTTCGGCATTAGATGCCGCAAAATCAGGGGTCAATACAGTGCATATCATTGATGGTCGGATTGAACATTCGCTATTGCTAGAAGTGCTAACAGAGCAAGCGTTTGGCACTATGATCCGATCGCATTAATTGGCTGCTGATCGACAGTCAATCTTTTGCTGAGCTGATGCGTTTGATGCGGCTGAATCGTTTGACCTCTCTGATGGTTTTGTTGCGTGCGGAGTCCGCATGAAGCGCAAACTGGTCTGGCTATTCGATCTCGACAATACCTTGCATGATGCCGGGCATGCGATCTTCCCCGCGATCAATCGAAATATGAATGCGCTGATTGCGCGCGTGCTAGAAGCAGAAGCTAAACCTTCCCATGCTGAAGCCGTCAATCAGATGCGTGTCGCGTATTGGCAGCGTTACGGCGCAACCTTACTGGGCATGATGCGTCATCATGCGATTCGTTCAGAAGATTTTTTGCGCGACGCACACGAGTTCAGTGATCTCACACAAATGATTCGAGCCGAACGTGGCACTTCCTATCTTTTGCGCAGACTGCCGGGCCGTAAAATTCTGTTGACGAATGCCCCTGCCGGTTACTCGCGCGATGTTGTTCGACATTTAGGTTTGCATAAGCATTTTGCCGATCATGTGCCGATTGAATCGATGGTGGTGCATCGTCAGCTGCGTCCCAAACCCTCGCCGTGGCTATTCCGTCGATTACTCGCTTCTCAGGGTTTGAGTCCTAGGCGTTGCGTGCTGGTTGAAGATTCATTAGAGAATTTAAAATCAGCGAGAACACTGGGTATACGAACCGTTTGGCTGACGGGCTACACGCGAGGCACACGTCGTCGCCCCGCCTTTGTCGATGTGAAAGTAAAATCACTCAACCAGCTTGCGCGCCAGCGTCGCAAACTAGGAGCAGGCTAAGCCGTCTGGCAGCTTTCTGGGGTCGGATCCCAGTCTGAGTTACATTACGCAGGAAACCTTCCGGCAAGCCGGATTTCATCTCCGCCGCTATCATCGATTGCTCGACTGAAAACAACCATGGCCAATACAAAACCAGGTGAGCGTAAGCTACAGATCCTTCAGGCTCTGGCAGCCATGCTGCAGAACCCTAAGAGCGAGAAAATCACCACGGCGGCATTAGCGGCTCGGTTAGACGTCTCTGAAGCAGCGCTGTATAGGCATTTCGCCAGTAAGGCGCAAATGTATGAAGGCCTGATCGAATTCATTGAGACCAGTATTTTCACCCTGATTAATCAGATCACGCAGAACGAGGAATCGGGGCAAGTTCAAGCCGCCAATATCGCCGGCGTGCTACTCGACTTTGCAGAAGAAAATCCCGGTATGACCAAAGTGTTGATCGGCGACGTGTTGGTGAATGAAGATGAGCGTCTCCAGCACCGTATGAATCAATTTGTCGAGCGCGTTGAGTTGGGGCTTAGACAGTCATGGAAATTAGCCGCGACTCAGGGCATCATTTCTGAAAACCAGGCCGCGATTCGGGCCAGCATGATGATGGCGTTTGTGATCGGCCGCTGGCATCGTTTTGCCAAGAGCGGTTTTTATCTCAAGCCTTCTGAGGATGCTGATCTGATGCTGGGTTTGTTGGTTGCCTAAGTGGGCTTTCAAGTCAGGCTTTAAGCATCTTACTTAGATAGCTGCCCACACACTACGCAATCGTCGTTACGCTTGGTGCGTATGCTGGTCCACTCCATATGCGTTGCATCTAGCAGCAGTAAGCGCTGCGCAAGCGATTCGCCGAGATCCGCCACAATCTTGAGTGCTTCGGCCGCCTGCATCGTGCCAATAATGCCGACCAGTGGCGCAAACACACCCATGGTTGAACATTGCTCTTCTTCGAAATGCTGATCCGGTGGGAACAGGCAAGCGTAACAAGGCGTCATGCCTGAGCGCGAGTCAAACACAGCGACTTGCCCATCCATACGAATCGCCGCACCCGACACCAAGGGCACGCGTGCCTCAACGCAGGCACGATTGATCGCATGTCGTGTCGCAAAGTTATCCGTACAGTCCAGCACCACACTGGCAGTCGCTACTAAGCTGGCCAGCGTTGCCTCATCAGCTCGTGCACAAAGTGTGACGACTTCAGTGTCTGGATTGATTTGTGCCAGTGTGTGTTTTGCAGATTCGGCTTTGTGCTGACCGACACTCGCCGTGGTGTGAATAATTTGCCGCTGCAAATTGGTGAGATCAACGACATCATGATCGACCAAGGTAATTTTCCCTATGCCGGCCGAGGCGAGATACATAGCCACCGGCGAGCCCAGACCGCCAGCGCCAATCACCACTGCGTGGGCGGCGAGTAGTTTGGTTTGGCCATCGATACCAATCTCATCGAGCAGTATGTGGCGCGAGTAGCGCAGCAGTTGTTGATCGTTCATCAGACTAGGAATGAAAACGGCCGCATCACTGCGGCCGGTAAGCTAATGAAAGCGCAATTACTTCTTATCGCTTCCATCCGAATTATTAATCGTCGATTCTTTTTTGTTTTCGACTTTCGCAGATTTCGATAGCTGCACTGTTTGACCTTTCAGGTGATTCAGTGCTTGCGCCAGTTGGAAATCTTCTTTGCTACCGAATTCCAATGGCTTGCGTTTTTTCTCGCTCGCGGCGATACGCTTTTGTTCTTCGAGTTCATCGACGACGTTAGCGCCGTTGCCCGCTTCTTTGTCTTTATCGTTCGACAAATGCTTTTGCAGATCCGCTTCTCTCAGGCGCAAACCATTCATGCCATCGCCATCAGCGTATTCATCCACCATCAAATCAGGCACGATACCTTTTGCCTGAATCGAGCGACCATTCGGTGTGTAGTAACGCGCAGTCGTTAGTTTCACCGCCGTGTCGGCAGACAGTTGACGTATGGTTTGAACAGAACCTTTACCAAAGGTTTGTGAACCCATGATCGTGGCGCGCTTGTAATCTTGCAGAGCGCCCGCAACGATTTCCGAAGCGGAGGCAGAACCTGCATTCACTAACACCACCATTTTTACTTTTTTAGCGGCTTCAGGCACACGAGTCAGTGGATCACCGCCAACGCGAGTGGCGTAATACTCGCGACGCGCAAAGTAGGTCGCTTTGGAATCAGGTAACTGACCATTGGTTGAAACAACCGGTACATCTTTCGGAAGGAACGCCGCTGATACACCAATCGCACCCGGCAACACGCCACCCGGATCATTACGCAGATCGAGTACCAAACCCTTCATATTCGGATCTTGTTGAAACAGCGCGCTAATTTTTTTAGCCAAATCGTCGACGGTCGGTTCTTGAAACTGCGATACGCGTATCCAGCCATAACCCGGCTCGATCATTTTGCCCTTTACGCTTTGCACGCGAATTTCCTGACGCGTGATGGTAATTAGTAAAGGCTTGTCTTCTTCTTTGCGTGCGACGGTGAGCGTAATTTTGGTGTTGGGTTCGCCGCGCATGCGTTTGACGGCTTCGTCTAGCGTCATGCCTTTTACCGGTGTGCTGTCTAAGCGAGTAATCAGATCGCCGGCTTTTAATCCTGCTTTGTAGGCGGGTGAATCTTCAATCGGCGAAATCACTTTGACATAGCCGTCTTCCATGCCGACTTCAATACCCAGGCCGACAAATTTACCTTGCGTACCTTCACGTAGTTCTTTGAATGCTTTTTTATCTAGATAGGCTGAGTGCGGATCGAGTGACGCCACCATGCCCGAGATAGCTTCGGTCAATAATTTTTTATCTTCGACCGGTTCGACATAATCTGATTTGATCAAACCAAATACATCAGCGAGCTGTCGCAGCTCTTCGATAGGGAGAGGTGTACCCGCATTTCGCTGGGCTAATGCGTCGAACTGCATCGAGCCCGCAATGCCTGCAATAAGGCCGAGCCCAATTAGTCCGATATTTTTCATTCTGCTACCCATGTCTCACCTGTTCATCCAAGAGGACGGATCAATCGCCCGCCCTTGATATCGCATTTCAAAGTATAAACCTGATTGTTCATTGCCGCCGCTATTACCTACAGTGGCTATCACGTCTCCCGCCTTCAGCTTATCGCCCGGCCGCTTGAGTAGCGACTGGTTGTTGCCATAAATCGTCATGTACTGGCCGCCATGGTCCACTACCAGTAAATTACCGAAGCCTCGCATCCAGTCCGCAAAAATGATTTCGCCGGCCGCGATTGCCTTGACTTCCGCTCCCTCGGCCGCCTTGATAAACAAGCCTTTCCAGTTAGGGCCATCCGCACGACGCGCCCCGAAACTGGCCACCAGCTCCCCTTTGACCGGCAGCTTGAGCTTGCCTTTCATGCTGGCGAATCCACTGCCATCGCTGACCGGTGGCGGTTCGGGGTCAGATTCAGGAGCTGTCTTGCTGACTGCTTTAGGAGGGCTGGTTTCTGGCCGCTCGGCAGATTTGTCAGCTGCGCGCCCCTTAGCCGCTAGTTTTTCTTTCTGCTCAGCCTTGGCGCGCGCCCGGCGCTTGGCCTCTTCTTCTTCAGCTTTGCGTTGTTGTGCAATTAACGTAGCGAGTTTTTCAACCAATGACGACAGTCGCTCTTCATCGCGCGACAGATTGCCGGCTTGCTTACGCTGCGAGCTGAGCTGA
>CANGFL010000003.1 GCA_947453015.1 Oxalobacteraceae bacterium
ACGGATCCTGATCTACTGCCACAGCGCATTGTGTATGTATCGTGCAATCCGGCGACGCTGGCACGTGATGCGGCTGAACTCGTGCATAGTGGTGCTTATCGTTTGTCTCAGGCTGGTGTGGTTAATATGTTTCCCCATACGGCGCACGTTGAATCGATGGCGGTATTTGATAGGCTTCGCTAATTCTGTAGCAGAGTCTAAAGCGGGCAGCCAAAAAAAAACGCCGACCACAGGTCGGCGCTTTCACATTCAATACAGACATATTAGTGAGTCTGTATCCAAGTGCTAGTTAATCGCGTTCGCCACCCAAAATACCCAACAGCGAAAGTAGATTCACAAAGATATTGTAGATGTCGAGGTAGATAGACAGAGTCGCTGTGATGTAGTTAGTTTCGCCACCATTGATAATGCGTTGCACATCAACCAAGATGTAGGCAGAAAAGATAGCCACAGCAATCGCGGAGATAACCACTTGAATCAATGGCATTTGCAAGAAGATGTTCGCGATACCTGCGAGCAGAATAACGATCACACCAGCAAACAACCAGCTTCCCATACCCGAAAAATCACGCTTGCTAGTGGTAGCGATACTTGCCATCACTGCAAAGATAACGGCAGTGCCGCCAAAAGCGGTCATGATTAGTGAGCTGCCGTTCGAAAAATGCAGAATCTGTTCTAGCATTCTCGACAGCATCAAGCCCATGAAAAAGGTAAAGCCGAGGAGTACGGCGATGCCAGTGGCTGAATCCTTAGTTTTTTCAATCGCGTAGAAAAAGCCAAATGCGATCGCCAGAAATGCGATAAAGCTGATCATCGGGCTACCCGCGAACAGCGAAAAATGTATTTGTAAGCCTAGCCAAGCACCAATGACGGTAGGGATCATCGAGAGTGCTAGCAGCCAGTAGGTGTTTCGAAGTACGCGGTGGCGAACGGCGAGCATATCGCTTGATGCGCCGAACATACCTTGAAGTTGCTGGTCCATGAAGACTCCTTAGTGAAGGTGGTTACTCTTTGCAGATGGAGGTTCCGTCTGCTGCCAAAATTATAATATATCTGATTTTGGTCCACGGATTCTAGCCTAGATTGCCAATCGTGATTGGATCAGTCTATCCGAAGTGCAGCGAATACTACCTTCTTCCATGGTAAAATTCAGGGTTAATCAGGATTCCTGACTTTTTTCTTAACCCTTTATTTTTATTGGAGTTTTTACAGATGGCAACCGAGCGTACCCTGTCGATCATTAAACCAGACGCCGTGGCAAAAAATGTGATCGGACAGATCTATTCGCGATTTGAGGGCGCAGGACTAAAAATCGTCGCTTCGCGCATGACCCAACTCTCCCGTGCTGAAGCCGAGGGATTCTATGCCGTTCACCGCGAGCGTCCATTTTTCAAAGATCTGGTGGATTTCATGATCTCTGGCCCAGTAATGGTGCAAGTACTGGAAGGTCCTAACGCCATTCAGAAAAACCGTGACCTGATGGGCGCAACCGATCCAAAGAAAGCAGACAAAGGCACTATTCGCGCTGACTTTGCTGATTCGATTGATGCCAACGCAGTACATGGCTCAGATGCTGCTGAAACAGCCAGCGTAGAAATCAGTTATTTCTTCCCAACCCTGAACGTTTACTCTCGCTAAGAAGGGCGGCCTCTACAGCCGCCATCAAGCGTGGTATGTCGGAAAATTTATGACGGCAATCACCAATCTGCTTGATTTAGAACCCTCAGCGCTAACGCAGTGGTGCAACGAGCTGGGTGAAAAGCCCTTTCGTGCGCGCCAGCTGCAGCGCTGGATTCATCAGTTTGGTGAGAGCGAGTTCGATTTAATGACTGATCTCGCGAAGTCCTTGCGAGAAAAGTTGCACGGACGCGCCTGCGTTTCTGCGCCGCCTATCATGGCGGATCATCTTTCAACAGACGGCACCCGCAAATGGTTGTTTGATGTGGGTGTGGGTGATGCTGTAGAAACTGTTTTTATCCCCGAAGACGGCCGTGGCACCTTATGTGTATCAACACAGGCAGGTTGTGCAGTAAATTGTCGCTTTTGCTCGACAGGTAAACAAGGCTTTTCGCGTAACCTCGCGGTTGGTGAAATCATTGGCCAATTGTGGACCGCAGAATTTATGTTGAGACGTAGTCAATCAATACCTGCAGGCCCCAAAGGGGAACGACAAATTACGAATGTCGTGATGATGGGTATGGGCGAGCCATTGTTAAACTATGGTCCTACCGTTTCAGCACTCAGGCTAATGCTAGATGATCATTCCTATGGGTTATCGCGTCGACGAGTCACTTTATCGACCAGCGGTGTAGTACCCATGATGGATAAGCTGTCTCAAGATTGTCCGGTAGCACTAGCGGTATCGCTACATGCACCGAACGATGCGCTGCGTGATGATCTGGTGCCTCTGAATAAAAAATATCCGTTGGCCGAATTGATGCGCGCTTGTCAGCGCTACCTTGAATTTGCGCCGAGAGATTTCATCACATTTGAATATTGCATGTTAGATGGCGTAAACGACAGCGTTTCGCATGCAAGAGAATTGATTGCTCTTGTGCGGGATGTTCCGTGTAAATTTAATTTAATTCCATTTAATCCGTTTCCTGAGTCGGGTCTTAAGCGTTCCGCTAACCCACGCATAAAAGCGTTTGCTCAGGTACTGATGAATGCAGGAATTGTCACTACCATCCGAAAGACGCGGGGTGATGATATTGATGCAGCGTGTGGACAGTTGGCTGGTGAAATTCAAGATCGCACTCGCGTACAAGAGCGCACACAGAAGCTGGCGGAGTATCAAAAAAAATATGGTAAAGATTTTGGTCGAATCGTGGAGATTGGTGGGTGATGCGTAGAAGCTTACTGATCGTTTGTTGCCTGGCTATGGGTGCGTGTGCACCCGTGATGACCAACACATCCCTGTCGTCCGGCAACCGTGTCGAGTTAGAGCGTCGTGCGGAAATACGCATGCAGCTCGCCACGGCCTATTACAGTGAGGGTCAATACGCGACTGCTCTTTCTGAGTTAGACCAGGCTCTGCAAATTGGTGAGCGCAAGGCGGATGTTCTTGGTTTGCGTGGATTAGTACTTATGCAGCTTGGCGATGCGGAGGCTGCTTCCAAGAATCTGCAACAAGCGTTGCAGATCGAGCCAGATAATCCCAATCTTTTGAATAACATGGGATGGTTTTTGTGCGAGACCGGACAAACAGAACGATCCTTGCCCTTGTTCGAACGTGCAATCGCTAGCAAAGCCAATCAGTCACCAGCCAAAGCCATGATGAATGCGGGCCGTTGCAGCATGAAACTAGGGCGCCGTACGCAAGCTGAAGATTACTTCCGACGCGCACTTCAGGCTGACCCAGAGCAGATAGGTGCGCATTCCAGTTTAGGAAAATTAGCCTTCGAAGCGCATGACCTTAAACGCGCAAAACGTCACCTGCTGCTGGTAATTGCCAGCGGACGAGCAATGCCCGAAGATTTTTCTATCGCTATGGCAATTGAGCGCCAGCTAGGCGATAAGCTCGGCGAAGAAAGTATTGCAAGACAATGGCGTAAGCGTTTCCCCGATGCGTTGGTGTCGGGTAAATCATCCCTTGGTCTCACCGATGAGTAATAAAGAATTAGAAAATTTGCCTGCCATCGAGGAGCTGAATAGCTCGGTCGAGGACTCATTGTCGGTTGACTCTGCGGTAGCAGTGGTTTACGAAAAATCGTTGTTGGCAACACTTCCAGGTCCCGTGCTGGCGGCTAAAAGAGAAGAGTTACGTTGGTCTTTAGAAGAAGCAGCAGAGCGACTAAAACTCACGCCGCGACAAGTCGTCGCACTTGAAGCGAATGATTTTGATGCATTGCCTGGAATGTCGAGTGTTCGAGGTTTTGTTCGTTCGTATGCCAAGCTGATGGGGTTGAACCCTGAGCCTCTGTTAGAAATGATGGTTAACGAACCCAATCCAGCGCATGGCCACATGTTGTTAAGGCGGCCTTTGCCTATGAATGGTTTTCCGGGGCGACGTGCTTCGTCTTCACCCAGAAGAGCCGCGTGGATAAAAAAAATCACGCTTTTAGTCGTTGTTGCAATTGGCGTGGCTGTTTTAGCTTACCAAGGTTATCGCTTGCCATGGTTATCAACTGCTATGTTCGACGACCTGATACCTGAACTCTCGTGGCCGTCCATGTTTAGTTCGGTTGCGTTAGAAGAAAATCACTTAGAAAATCATTTAGAGAAAATAACGCTGGCAGTATCTGAAACCATTTCCGGACCGCCTGTTCCTGTGGCCGATCCTTTGAAATCTCTTGAAGTGATTGTGACTCAAGATGCATGGGTTGAAATAACGACGATGAGTGGAATAAAAATTGTTTCGCGTCTGATGAAAGCAGGTAGTAAAGAACTGTTTGAAATTACCGAGCCTGTTGTTCTGATTGTAGGTAATGTATCGGGCGTTCAGGCGAAGCTGCGCGGCCAAGCACTTAATCTAAAGGCGGTTGCGCACGACAATGTATCCAAGCTTAATCTCAAGTGAGGTCACGATGAATTCTCGCCACTCAGATTTACCTATTCCTACAGGCCCTAGCGGACGACATGTCACTCGTAGCGTTCGTATTAGCCATGGCTCACGTGAGGTGATGGTTGGTGGTGATGCGCCCATCATGGTTCAATCCATGACCAATACTGATACGGCTGATGCAATTGCGACTGCAATACAAGTTAAAGAACTTGCGCGCGCCGGATCCGAAGTGGTTCGCATCACCGTCAACTCGCCCGAAGCAGCGGCGGCCGTTCCTGCTATTCGAGAGCAGCTCGACCGTATGGATATTGATGTCCCGTTAGTAGGTGATTTTCATTACAACGGTCATCAACTACTCACACAATATCCAGCGTGTGCTGATGCCTTATCTAAATATCGTATCAATCCCGGTAACGTGGGTCAGGGAGCTAAACGCGACACTCAGTTTGCACAGATGATTGAAGTCGCATGTAAACATCAAAAGCCTGTACGTATTGGTGTTAACTGGGGCAGTCTTGATCAATCCTTGCTCGCACGTGTGATGGATGAAAATGCCAAACGCGCCGACCCGTGGACTTCGCAGGCTGTGATGTACGAGGCCTTGGTTGTTTCAGCGTTAGAAAACGCGCGCAGAGCAGAAGAGCTGGGTTTGGCTGGCGATAAAATTATCCTCTCTTGCAAAGTCTCTGGCGTGCAGGATTTGATTGCTGTTTACCGCGAGCTTGCGCGTCGCTGCGATTACCCTTTGCATTTGGGTTTAACCGAAGCAGGCATGGGTAGTAAAGGCATTGTTGCTTCAACCGCCGCATTATCGGTGTTGCTGCAAGAAGGCATTGGCGACACCATACGTATTTCTTTAACGCCTGAGCCCGGTGGCGATCGCACGCGTGAAGTGATCGTCGGACAGGAAATTCTTCAAACCATGGGTTTACGCAAATTCACACCGATGGTGATTGCGTGCCCGGGTTGCGGTCGAACGACATCAACCGTGTTTCAAGAATTAGCTGATCGCATTCAAACTTACCTGCGTGAGCAAATGCCGGTGTGGAAAGGTACGTATCCCGGTGTGGAAGCGATGAATGTGGCCGTGATGGGCTGTATCGTTAACGGCCCTGGCGAATCTAAGCATGCCAACATCGGCATTAGTTTGCCCGGAACAGGCGAATCACCGGCAGCCCCTGTATTTGTGGATGGTGAAAAAACAGTCACCTTGCGTGGCGATCATATTGCTGAAGAATTTCAGGCGATAGTGCTGGACTATGTGAAAAATCGATATGGCTGAGACTAAAAAAAGTGAAAAAATCCTCGGAGTGAAGGGGATGAATGACGTTCTACCGGCTGATGCAGCGTTGTGGGAGTTGTTTGAAAATACCGTTCAATCGGTATTGAAAAGCTACGGCTATCAACAGATACGCACACCAATTGTTGAACCCACGTCATTGTTTGCGCGTGGATTAGGTACGGTGACCGATATCGTTGAAAAAGAGATGTACTCATTTACCGATAGTATGAATGGTGATGAACTCACTCTGCGTCCAGAATGCACCGCAGGCGTGGTGCGGTCGGTACTTGAACACAACCTAACCTACGACGGACCAAAGCGTCTTTGGTACAGCGGTCCAATGTTCAGACACGAGCGCCCACAGCGCGGTCGGTATCGTCAATTTCATCAAGTGGGTGCAGAAGCGGTTGGTTTTAACGGTCCCGATATCGATGCTGAGCTCATCATGCTGTGTCAGCGACTCTGGGATGATTTGGGTTTGACCGACATTCGCTTAGAGATTAACTCTATCGGTGATGCACAAGAGCGCCAACGCCATAGAGAGGATTTGATTGCTTATTTTGAGCAGCATAAAGATCAGCTAGATGCCGATGCGCTGCGCCGTCTCAATAGCAATCCTTTGCGCATTCTCGATACCAAGAACCCTGCGATGCAAGATCTGGTGAATCAAGCGCCCAAGCTGCTCGATTATCTCGGTGATGAATCACGATCGCATTTTGAAGGAGTGCAGCAACTACTTCGAAATAACAGCATTCCTTTCACCATCAACCCGCGTTTGGTGCGTGGTATGGATTATTACAATCGCACGGTCTTTGAGTGGATTACCGATCAGTTAGGCTCTCAGGGTACGGTCTGTGGCGGCGGACGCTATGACCCCTTGGTTGAAATTTTCGGCGGCAAACACACGCCAGCCGTAGGTTTTGCGATGGGAGTCGAGCGTTTGCTCGAGCTTATGAAGGCCAGTTCCGAGACCGTCTCCGTCAGTCAATGCGATATTTATCTGGTACACCAGGGTGAGGCAGCACAAACCCAAGCCTTTACCTTGGGTGAGCGGTTACGGGATGCCGGCTTCGATGTTGTGCTACATTGCGCCTCGGCTGGCAGTCTGGGAAGCTTCAAATCGCAAATGAAACGTGCCGACAGCAGTGGTGCTCCCTATGCCGTTATTCTTGGCGAGGATGAAATCAAGCTCGGCACGGCAACGATTAAGTATTTGCGCGAAACCGATCTGCAAAAAAATCAGCAAAGCATAGAGCTGGCCGCCGTAGTTGATCACTTAATTGATCATATGACTGGCCAAGACGATCACAACCACGTGCATTTGCATGCGGGACAAATTCATACCCATCATTAAAATTATCATGGCATACGATCACGAAGAACAAGAACAGTTAGCAACGCTTAAAGCGTGGTGGAATCAGTATGGAAATATGGTTACTTGGTTCGTGACCGCCGTACTAGTGGCATTCGCCGCTTGGTCTGGCTGGAAATACTACCAACGCGATCAGTCTTCTAAGGGTGTGATGCTTTACGAAGAAATCGTCAAAGCAGTCGAGGCTAAAGATCAGACGAAATTAGCCAGGGCGACGGAAGATATCAAGGCACGATTTAGTGGCACGCCGTATGCGCAGATGGGTTTGCTGTTGGCAGCAAAAGCATCGTTTGAAGCCAATGATGTCAAGTCAGCCAAAGCAGATCTGCAGTGGATCGTAGACCACGGGCACACCGACGAATTCAAAGCGATTGCTCGCATTCGTCTGGCCGGTTTGCTGCTCGATGAAAAAGCCTACGACGAAGGTTTGAAATTGTTGTCTGCAGAATTTCCTGAGCAATTTGCTGCTTTAGTAGCGGACCGTCGTGGTGATCTTTTGTTTGCACAAAACAAGCTTGATGACGCTCGCAAAGAATTTAAAACAGCGCTGGAAAAAACAGAAATTAAAAATCCTGCGCGCCAGTTAATACAGCTCAAGTTAGACGCGCTGGGCGGTAACGCTAAGTCTGCGGGCTAGGCGAGGACACTATGCGACATTCCAAGCTTGTTTTACTAGCGGCGGCGTTGTTGATGGCCGGTTGCTCTTCTCTGAATCCTTTTGCCGCTAAGCCTAAAAATTCACCGGCTGATCTGGTTAGTTTTAAGCCGACGATGGCGGTTCGAACTCTTTGGTCGGTAAATATTGGTAAGGCGGGTGACTATCATCTGAAACCAGTTTTCAGTAATGGCCGACTGTATGTAGCTAATCAGTCTGGCGAAGTCATGTGCATCGATGCATCGAACGGCGCAATCGTTTGGAAAAGTAAAACAGGTATGTCGCTGAGTGCCGGCGTTGGGGCAGATGCGGGTACGGTTGTAGTGACTGGCTCGGATGGAACAGTGCACGCACTCGACGCTACGAACGGCCAGACGCGCTGGAAGTTCCAAGCCTCGACAGAAATTTTATCGGCGCCAGCGGTAGGTAGTGGCACGGTAGTGGTACGCAGCGTTGACAATCGAATTGTTGCACTCGATGCTGAATCAGGTTCACGACGTTGGTATTTGCAGCGCACTGCGCCGCCCTTAGCGTTGCGATCAGCACCGGGAATTATTGTTGCTGATGGTTTGGCCTATGTAGGTTTGCCTGCAGGTCGCATGATTGCCTTATCCGTTTTGACCGGAGCGCCGCGCTGGGAAGCAGCGATTGCCGAACCTAAAGGCGCGACCGAGCTTGAGCGCGTCTCTGATGTATCCGGCGAGCCAGCTTTACTGGGCCGTGATATTTGTGCGAGCTCGTATCAAGGACGAGTTGCCTGCGTCGATATCGGCAACGGAACATTGCGTTGGGCACGAGAGCTATCAGCGGCGGTTGGTCCGGGAATTGATCAACGCTATGTTTTTACTGCCGATGAAAAAGGTAACCTGCAGGCATTCGCTCGCGAGACGGGTAGCAGTGTTTGGCGTAATACCAGTTTGAGTTGGCGTGGTTTGTCAGCACCGGTTTCTTTCGGACGCGCTATTGCTGTGGGTGATCGTCAGGGTCAGCTGCATTTTTTCTCCCGCGAAGAGGGAGCGCTGTTGGCACGTATTGCTACCGATGGCAGTGCGATTCGTGCGACCCCAGTGGTAGCAGGAGCTAATCTCATCGTTCAAACCCAAGATGGAAAATTGATGGCGATTGCGTCGGACTAAGTTCCGACTACGTCTCAATTTCTCGCGCCTGCAGGAAAGTCGTAAGCTTTCCAGAGATATTTCATGAAGCCCGTCATTGCACTCATAGGCCGACCTAACGTCGGTAAATCCACTTTATTCAACCGACTCACGCGTTCGCGCGATGCGTTGGTTGCTGACTTGCCTGGATTGACTAGAGACCGTCACTACGGTGAAGGAAGAATCGGTGAGCGTCCATTTTTGGTGATCGATACCGGCGGTTTTGAACCGGTTGCTAAAGAGGGCATCGTTCACGAGATGGCCAAGCAAACTCGGCAAGCTATCGTCGAAGCGGATGTCGTTGTATTTATCGTCGATGGTCGCCAAGGTTTAACGCCCCACGACAAAACGATTACAGACTTCCTGCGTAAATCTGGTCGACAAGTGATGTTGGTCGTGAATAAATCCGAAGGCATGAAATATACGTCCGTTACGGCCGATTTTTATGAGCTTGGTTTGGGTGATCCCTACGTTATTTCTGCGGCTCATGGAGATGGTGTCGCAGACCTGGTTGATCAAGCACTTGATATCGCTATCGAAGGTAAGCCAGAAGAAGAAAACGAAGAGGCACCGCAGAAAGGTATAAAGATTGCGATTGTTGGTCGACCCAATGTGGGTAAATCAACCATGGTGAATACGCTGTTGGGTGAAGAGCGCGTTATTGCATTTGATATGCCGGGCACGACTCGTGATTCGATAGAAATTCCGTTCGAGCGTAACGGTAAGCACTACACCTTGATTGATACGGCAGGTATACGACGCAAAGGAAAAGTTTTTGAAGCCATTGAAAAATTTTCTGTAGTCAAAACCTTGCAATCAATTTCAGAAGCAAATGTGGTTTTGCTTTTGCTCGATGCGCAACAAGATATTTCTGAACAAGATGCACATATTGCAGGTTTTATTCTCGAATCGGGTCGTGCCTTGGTAGTTGGTATCAACAAATGGGATGGACTGACGTCAGATCATCGTGACCATATCAAACGTGAAATTGATCGCAAGCTGACGTTTTTGACTTTCGCCAAATTTCATTACATTTCTGCATTGAAATCGACTGGCATCATGCAGATGTTGAAATCAATTGATTCTGCTTACGCAGCTGCGATGGCAAAGCTACCTACACCGCAGCTAACACGTGCCTTACAAGAAGCATTGGATCATCAACAGCCGCGTCGGAAAGGCTCGATTCGCCCTAAGTTGAGATATGCCCATCAGGGTGGTCAAAATCCGCCTATCATTGTCATTCACGGCAATGCGTTAGATGCAATTGATTCCAGTTACAAACGTTATCTAGAAAAACATTTCCGAGATAGTTTTTCATTAACCGGTACACCATTGAGAATAGAATTCCGTTCTGGCAAAAACCCTTTTTCCAGACAGGAATAAAATCATTTTTCGACGAGTCTGTTTGCCAGTGTGGGGCAAATCGATTACATTCGCGAGAAGCGGTTATTTTGGGCGCTTGTACTTTCATGCCCCGCCCCCATTTGCATAACTTAACAATAAAACGGAGCTTCCATGAGCAACAAAGGGCAACTGCTTCAGGATCCTTTCTTGAACGCCTTACGAAAAGAGCACGTTCCTGTTTCCATTTATTTAGTGAATGGCATCAAACTTCAGGGGCACGTGGAATCATTCGATCAATACGTTGTGTTACTGCGCAACACCGTAACCCAAATGGTTTACAAACACGCTATTTCCACCGTGGTTCCAGCGCGCGCGGTTAATCTCAATACAGAACAGGCTCCCGAGTAAGATTTCAACCTGCTCGGGTTGGCCAGGGTTTATTACATGCGTGCTGTTTTGGTTGGTGTTGATTTTGGCAAGCTTGATTTCGTTTCCAGTCTTGAAGAATTGGCATTGTTGTCAAAAACGGCAGGTGCCCAGCCGGTCGCCAGCGTAACTGGCAAACGGTCGTCTCCCGATGCAGCCTTGTTTGTTGGATCAGGCAAGGCTGATGAAGTTCTCGACACCATCAATGACCTCGAAGCCGAGGTTGCCATTTTCAACCATGCGCTATCACCAGCGCAGCAGCGCAACCTCGAACGCCACCTCAAGGTGCGTGTTGTCGATCGAACCAGTCTGATTCTTGATATCTTTGCCCAGCGAGCGCAGAGCCACGAAGGTAAGGTTCAGGTCGAACTAGCCCAACTGCAGCATCTTGCTACCCGACTGATCCGCGGCTGGACCCACTTAGAGCGTCAAAAGGGTGGTATTGGTTTGCGCGGCCCGGGTGAGACTCAGCTGGAAACCGATAGGCGACTGATCGGTGCTCGGGTCAAAGCCTTGCGAGCCAAGCTTGATAAGCTGCAGCGGCAGCGTAATACCCAACGTCGATCGCGCGAACGCAATCGCACCTTTTCTGTCTCGCTGGTGGGCTATACCAATGCGGGCAAGTCGACTCTTTTTAATAACATGACCAAGGCTGGCGTTTATGCGGCCGATCAGTTGTTTGCGACCTTGGATACCACCTCGCGTCGCATCCATCTTGGTGAATATGGCAACGTTGTTATTTCGGATACAGTAGGATTTATTCGGGATTTGCCCACCCAATTAGTCGCCGCCTTTCGGGCGACGTTGGACGAGACAATTCACGCCGATTTACTGCTGCACGTGGTCGATGCGGCGAGTCCGGTGCGCGACGACCAGATCGAGCAGGTTAACGCTGTATTGCAGGAGATTGGGGCGGATCATGTGCCTCAGGTCCTGGTCTGGAACAAGATCGATGTCGCTGGCTTAGAGCCGGGGATAGAGCATGATGAATATGATAAAATTCGACGTGTTTTTGTCAGCGCCCAGACTGGCGAAGGGATTGATTTGCTTAGGCAGGCAATTGCCGGCTTCGCGCAGGCAGGCGGCGCTAGTCCAGGGCATTTCCCGCCCGACGATTCCAGGCTGAGCGAGCGCAGCGACGAGATAATTCCCTAACTGCACAACTGACCATGGTGCCGACTTCCGTTGGTATCGAATCAGCGTTTCATTCAAGATGAAAAAAGACCTCAACTCGGAACGCCCCAGCAAGCTCGAATCTCTCTTAAAGAAATTCGGCCTCAGTTTTTCTTTGAACGACCCACGCTGGGGTCGCGGCCCACAAGATAATAACGACCAGGATTCTCGTCAAAACAGTCGTAAGCCTAACGATGGCCCGCCTGACCTTGATCAACTCTGGCGCGACTTCAATCAACGTCTGAATCGACTTTTCGGTGGCCAGGGTGGCGGCCGTGATGGTGGTGAGGGCGGCGGATCCAGCGATGGACATGGTGCCGGCATCAGCGCGGGCGTTGTCGCTGTCGTGATCGGCTTCCTCTGGTTGGTTAGTGGCTTTTTTATCGTGCAAGAAGGTCAAACAGGCGTTGTTATGACCTTTGGCAAATTCAGCCATTCAACGCAGCCGGGTTTCAACTGGCGCTGGCCGTATCCAATACAAGCACACGAGGTGGTCAACTTATCTCAGGTTAGAACGGTGGAGATTGGTTATCGCAGCAACGTGCGCAACAAGTTGGCACGTGAATCCTTAATGCTGACCGATGATGAAAACATCATCGATATTCAATTCGCTGTTCAGTACCGACTTAAAGATGCATCTGAGTGGGTGTTCAATAATCGCGATCAGGAAGAAACGGTCAAAGAAGTTGCTGAGACAGCCATTCGCGAAATCGTCGGTAAAAGCAAAATGGATTTTGTGTTGTATGAGGGTCGCGAAAAAGTGGCGTTCGATACCAGCACTTTGATGCAGCACATACTAGATCGCTACAAGATTGGCGTGTTAGTCACCAACGTCACGATGCAAGCAGTGCAGCCTCCTGAACAAGTACAGGCAGCATTTGATGACGCTGTGAAAGCCGGTCAAGATCGTGAACGCCAAAAAAATGAAGGCCAAGCGTACGCTAACGATGTAGTACCTAAAGCTCGCGGAGCAGCGTCACGACTCTTACAAGAATCTGAAGGCTATCGCTCACGCGTTGTCGCCAATGCAGAAGGTGAAGCCTCGCGATTCTCGAAAATTTTGACTGAATACCAAAAGGCTCCAGGTGTTACACGCGATCGTATGTATATCGAAGCGATGCAGCAGATTTTTTCAAGTACAACCAAGGTCATGGTGGATACCAAATCCAGTAACAGCATGATCTATTTGCCGCTCGATAAGTTGATCGCTCAAACTGCGGCTGAGTCAGCTGCTGGTGTTCATGCACCCGCTGCGCCGCTGGGTGAAACGTTGCCCGCTACTGAAGGCGCGCGCGTCCCAGAGCCACGTGCTCGCGAAAATCGCAGCATACGTGACAGGGAGTCACGCTAATGAATCGTCTCATTTCCACCGCTATTGCCAGCGTCATTGCGTTGGCCATTTTGATGTCCACGCTGTTCGTTGTGGATCAACGGCAGTTTGCCATCGTGTTTGCGCTCGGTGAAGTCAAGCAAGTCATTAAGGAACCCGGCCTGCATTTCAAATTGCCACCGCCATTCCAAAACGTGATCTTCCTCGATAAACGTATTTTGACTTTAGATACGCCTGAGCCAGATCGGTTTATTACCGCAGAAAAGAAAAACATACTGGTTGATGCGTTTGTTAAGTGGCGCATCGTTGATCCACGACTCTACTTCATCAGTTTTGGTGGTGACGAACGTCGTGCACAAGATCGTATGGCACAAATCGTTAAAGCAGCGTTGAATGATGAAATCACCAAACGCACCGTACGCGAAGTGATTTCGGGCGAGCGTGGCAAAGTGATGGATGCCATTCGCACTAAAGTGTCTGAAGAAGCGAAGCAAATCGGTGGCGAGATTATCGACGTTCGTTTAAAGCGCGTTGATTACGTGGAGCAGATCAATAACTCGGTTTACGAGCGTATGAAATCTGAACGTGCTCGCGTGGCGAATGAGTTGCGCTCGACCGGTTCTGCTGAATCTGAAAAAATACGTGCCGATGCCGATCGTCAGCGCATCGTCATTCTTGCTGAAGCCTATAAACAGGCAGAATCAGTGCGAGGCGAGGGCGATGCTAAGGCAGCCCGTATTTACGCGCAGGCATTTGGTCAGAATCCAGAATTCTACAAATTCATACGCAGCTTAGAAGCCTATCGCGAAAGTTTTAAAACTCGCAGCGATGTGCTGGTGATTGATCCTAATTCGGAGTTCCTGAAGTATTTCAAGGCACCCGGCGGCGCCCGTAAATAAGGTTGCCCGGTGTCGTCCACTCTGCTGATCACGCTGGGCTTGCTTTGCCTGTTAGAGGGGATGTTTCCATTCCTCTCGCCGGCTCGCTGGCGACAGACCTTCTTGCAGCTGGCAAGCCTGACGGATGGTCAGATCCGATTTTTTGGTCTGATCGCCATCGTGTTTGGTATGCTGCTACTCGCTCTACGATTCCTCCTTTCTGAAGCTTGATTGTCATGCCTAATTGGCTACTTCCCGAGAATATTGCTGACGTACTCCCGTCCGAAGCGCGCAAGATTGAAGTCTTGCGCCGCGCGATGCTGGATAACTTTCGGCGTTTTGGTTATGAGTTAGTGATGCCACCGATGTTGGAGTACGTGGAATCATTAATGCCATTCCCCGACCATGACATGGATTTGCGCATGTTCAAACTGGTTGATCAGTTATCTGGCCGCACCATGGGTCTGCGTGCTGATATGACGACGCAGGTGGCACGCATTGATGCGCATTTACTTAATCGCAAATCCGTCACACGATTGTGCTACGCAGGTAGCGTTTTGCAGGCGCGCCCATCGGGCTTTCATGCCACGCGCGAGCCATTGCAAATCGGTGCAGAAATTTACGGGCATGCGGGTGTAGAAGCGGATGAAGAAATACAGTCACTGGCTTTAGCTTCACTCAGCATGGCGGGTTTGTCGAATGTCACCTTAGATTTATCGCACAACGCGATTCTGAATGCCATTCTCGAAGGCGATGCGAATGCGCAGCGTCATCAAGCTGAGTTAATCGCTATGCTGCGTGCAAAAGATTTACCGCAATTGACAGCCTTTGTTGCGGGCTTTGCTGCGCCTGTGCGTGACGCGCTCTCTGCATTGATGAGTTTGCATGGCGATATCAGTGTGCTTGATCGTGCACGTAAAGTACTTCCTGCTAATCCGAAAATTCATCATGCCTTAGATGAGCTGGCGCTGTTAGCCAAAGCAGCGGGTGCAGTGAACATCAACATTGATTTAGCTGACCTCTCGGGTTACCAATATGAGAGTGGTGCGATGTTTGCGTTATACGTGGCAGGCCTTCCGAATGCAGTAGCACGTGGTGGTCGCTATGATCATGTCGGTGAAGTTTTTGGTCGAGCCAGACCAGCAACAGGATTTTCTTTAGATTTGCGTGAACTCGCGCGCTTGCTGCCAGCAGCAACTGCCGTCAGTGCCATTCGTGCACCCTGGGGTAGAGAGCCCGCATTGACCGAGCTGATTGCGTCCTTGCGTGAGCAGGGTGAAATTGTGATTCAGTTGTTGCCCGGTGAAGAAAGTAGTCAACAAGAATTCGAGTGTGATCGCGAGATCATTGCCGACAAAAATAAATTCATCATCAGAAAGCTGTAGAAATCATGGCTAGAAATGTCGTTGTTATCGGAACCCAATGGGGAGATGAAGGAAAAGGAAAAGTCGTCGACTGGCTGACAGATCATGCACAGGGCGTCGTTCGTTTTCAAGGAGGTCACAATGCGGGACACACACTCGTAATTGGCGGTCAAAAGACAGCATTGCAGCTGATCCCATCAGGCATTATGCGTGCTGGTGTGGCCTGCTATATCGGTAATGGCGTGGTGCTATCCGTGCCAGATCTGCTACGAGAAATCGATAAGCTGGAAGCATCAGGTATTGAAGTCGCTAATCGTTTAAAAGTATCGGAAGCGTGCCCGGTCATTCTGCCGTATCACACAGCGTTAGATGCTGCGCGTGAAGCCAAGCGTGGCGATGCAAAAATCGGCACTACGGGTAAAGGCATAGGACCGGCGTATGAAGACAAAGTAGCTCGTCGCGCGATTCGCGTTGCTGACTTATTGAATGAAAAACGCCTAGAAGAGAAGCTGCGTGAAAATCTTGATTATCACAACTACGTACTCGTTAATTATCTGAAAGCTAAAGCAGTTGATTTTCAAAGTACGTTCGATACAGCTTTAGCGTCGGTTCCAAGAATTCGTCCGATGGTGACCGATGTCTCGAGTGCTTTATATGCCGCTCACAAAGCCGGTGCGAATTTATTGTTTGAGGGTGCCCAAGGTAGCTTGCTCGATGTTGATCACGGTACCTATCCGTTTGTAACCTCTAGTAATTGTGTGGCCGGTAATGCGGCTGCAGGCTCCGGTGTTGGCCCCAATATGTTGCACTACATTTTAGGCATCACGAAAGCGTATACAACGCGCGTAGGGTCCGGGCCCTTCCCATCAGAATTGCCGACAGATCTGGGCATAGGACAACATCTATCATCGGTTGGCCATGAATTTGGAACCGTAACTGGCCGCGCACGTCGCTGTGGTTGGTTTGATGCTGCTTTGTTGAAGCGCTCAGTGCAGATCAATGGCGTATCAGGTATGTGTCTGACTAAGCTGGATGTGTTAGATGGTTTGGAATCATTAAAGCTGTGCACGGGTTATCGTTTGCATGGAAAACAGGTTGATATTTTCCCTGTAGGTGCCGAAGAAGCAGCGGCATGTGAGCCCATTTACGAAGAGATGCCGGGTTGGACTGAACCTACCGTCGGCGTTAAGTTAATGAAGGACTTGCCTGCAAATGCGCAAGCGTATGTGAAACGCATCGAAGAATTAGTCGGTGTGCCAGTAGATATGGTGTCAACCGGCCCTGATCGTGAAGAGACTATCGTTTTGCGTCATCCATTTGAATGATGTAAGCGTATGACGACTTCGGCAGATGCTGGTCATGTATGGATTTCGTGGGATGACTATCATCGTTCTATCGAAAGTTTGGCTAAGCAGGTGCAAGAGTCAGCGTGGACGTTTGATCATGTTCTTTGTTTAGCGCGAGGTGGTTTGCGTCCGGGAGATGTGTTTTCGCGGCTGTTTAATGTACCGCTATCTATTCTCAGCGTAAGTTCTTATCGTGAAGCAGGGGGTACTCAGCGTGGTGAGCTTTGTATATCGGACAAAATAACGTCGACAGCAGACACGTTAAGCGGACGTCTGCTTTTAATCGATGATTTAGTGGATTCGGGCATCACGCTACACAAAGTTAAGGAATGGTTACCGACTCGTTATCCTGAAATTAACGAGCTTCGATCAGCGGTAATTTGGTACAAGGAAAGCTCAACGGTACGCCCGGATTATTTTGCTCATTCCGTTGCGGGTAATCCGTGGATACATCAGCCGTTTGAGTTGTACGATCAGATGACTCCAGATTCGCTATAGCAAAATTATCGTTCAAGGAAAGTCGATGAAAGAAAATGAACGTGTAAGTAAGACGCTGAGCGATTTAAAAAATGCTCAGAACAAGCTGGATGCTTTGGACCGTGAGCATGATGAATTGATGACGCGACTTGCAGATGCGCGACGCGCTCAGCAACGTATGACGTACTACCTAATCGCCATCGTTGTGGTTGCTGCCGGAATGATTATTGGATCGCTGTATTTAGCAGCAAAGAGTTTGTAGCGCTTTTGGTTGGGGCAAAAAAAGAGCCTGCGAAAGCAAGCTCTTGATCTGCTGGTGCCCACGGAGGGACTCGAACCCCCACACCTTGCGGCACATGGACCTGAACCATGCGCGTCTACCAATTCCGCCACGTGGGCCAAAAGAAGGCGAGATTATAGCGGATAAATCCCGCAAGTCAATAAAGCCAAGTGTTGGGGCCTATGAATGCATGATGTCATAGTGATTTAACTAGTTAGGAATAAGCTCTTTTAGTTTTTATCAACCGAATGTCCTACTGAGCAAAGCGTGCACCGCTCCGTTACACTATTCTTGTTTAATCAACTTACTTTTAATACCATCTTTTGAGCCACTATCCGTATAGCATTCCCAGCCGAGAAGAAATCCTGGGCGTACTGCGTAAAGCATCTGATCCGCAGACATTGTCTTCCATCGCCGACGCTTTATCCGTTAAAGAGTCTGAGCTAGATGGTTTGACCCGTCGATTAGCCGCTATGGAGCGTGATGGTCAAATCAAACCAGATCGTAAAGGTCGCATACAACTGGCGAATACCGCGAATTTCATTGAAGGTCGAGTTTCCTGTCATCGCGATGGCTATGGTTTTTTATTGCCGGATGAAGGCGATGATGTTTTTCTTCCCGAAAAAGAAATGCA
>CANGFL010000004.1 GCA_947453015.1 Oxalobacteraceae bacterium
ACAGCAACGCTGAACATGTCTGCATCGGGCTGGCGATACCATTCGTGGGCGATACGTCCTGCCATTTTTGCCAGCTCTGGCACACCGAAATGCGCGATAGCCCACTCAGGATTCCAATGAAACTCATCACTCAATTCGAACAATATGGCTTTAGCACCGGATTCAATCGCTTGCTGAATATGCTGACGACCATCACCTGACTCACCGCGACATGCAAGAAAAATATCGCCTCGCATAATCTTACGTGAATCGAGTGACAAGTTCGCATCAGGCGCAATCTCGTGCAGCCAGCGCGTCACGTCGATGATGTCGATTACGGCGTTCGTCATCACATGCTCTCCGCAATGGGTTCAGCAGGCATGATCACGTTGCTCACGCTCGCGTCAGGTGGCACATTGAGTGATGACAATGCACTCGCGGCGACACTCGCAAATATCGGTGCTGCGACCAAACCACCGAAATGCTTACCTGCACCCGGCTCATCAATCATGACGGCGATGATGATGCGTGGATCTGACGCTGGCGCCAAACCAACAAATGAAGCGACGTATTTATTTACGTAATGACCGTTTTCTAATTTATGCGCAGTACCCGTTTTACCTGCAACGCGATAACCACGCACCTGAGCAAGTGGCGCAGTGCCACCGGGGCCCACAACTAGTTCCAGCATGTCGCGCATCTGATGCGCTGTTTTATCGCTAATCACACGCTGCGGGGCTGGTAGCTGCGATACTTTTTGAAACGACAAAGGAATCATCTCTCCATTGCGCGCAAAAATCATGTACGAGCGCGCTACTTGAATCAGCGATACCGCAATACCATGTCCGTAACTCATGGTCGCTTGCTCAATCGGACGCCAGGTTTTATACGGTTTCATACGACCCGCCACCGCACCGGGAAAACCAACCCGCGGTGGTTGTCCAAATCCGACGGAACTAAACATGTCCCACATCTGACGCGGCTCGAGCTTTTGCGCCATGCGAACTGTGCCTACATTCGATGATTGCTGAATGATTTGTGACACCGATAATGCGCCCGCATGCGTATGTGAGTCACCAATCGTTGATGGACCTATGGTTAATTTGCCTGGCGTGTCTAACATCGTGGTGGGTGTCACCAACCCTCTTTCTAATGCCAGCGCTACGGTAAAAGGTTTGAGCGTTGAGCCCGGTTCGTAGATATCGGTGAAGACACGATTACGCAATTGCTCACCCGTTAATCCAACACGACTGTTGGGATTGTAGGTAGGCATATTTGCCAGAGCGAGTACTTCGCCTGTTTTGACATCCAAAACAACGATGCCACCCGCTTTCGCTTTATTTTTTTCTATCGCTTGCTGCAAATGAGTAAAAGCGATGTATTGGATTTTGCTATCGATGGATAAGGTGAGGTCACGCCCATCCTGAGGCTCGCGCAACAAGGCAATGTCATCGACGACTCGACCTAAATTGTCGCGAATGACGCGACGACTTCCAGTGATACCGCCCAGCGTTGATTGTTGAGCCAGCTCCATACCTTCCTGGCCTTTATCTTCGACACTAGTAAAACCGAGTACGTGCGCCGCCACTTGCCCCGCAGGATAAAAGCGTTTGTATTCAGGTTTAGTGTGTATGCCGGGAATATCGAGCGCGAGGACTTTATCAACCGCTTCAATTTCGACTTGTCGTTTGAGATAAACAAAATTCGAATCCGAGTCGAGTTTTTTCTTGAGCTCTTGCGAACTAATATCGAGCAGCTGCGCTAATTTCTGTAATTTTTCAGGCGATGCATTAACGCTGTCCGGCACAGCCCAAATCGCTTTGACTGGAAGCGAGGTCGCCATCACTTCGCCATTTCGATCGAGAATTTTACCGCGCACTGCAGGTAAATCGAGTGTACGTGCGTATCGCGATGCACCTTTTTTCTGCAAAAACTCAGTCGATACGGCTTGCAACCAAAATGCGCGGGCAGCCAGCGCCACAAATGCAGCAAACAACAAAAACAGCGCAACGCGTGAACGCCAGGCAGGCAAGCGCACAGCCAGTACTGGACTAGCCGCAAATGCGACTCCACGAGCTGCTGCTTTTCTGCTGGGTGCTCGCACTATTTGGCTCCCGCGGTAAGGTACTGTGTTTTACCGGCGCCAGGTGATGACATACCTAGTGATGTGCGAGCCAGGGTATCTACGCGCGCATGTTTGGCAAGCATGGATTGATCTAACTGCAGTTGCGACCATTCGGTCTCTAATTCTTTTTGGCGTAGCTGCGAACGTTCAAGCTCAATAAATAATCGACGCGCCTGAAACTGCGAGTTCACTAATAAAAGCGCGCAGACCATCAACAAACTAACCAAGGATAAAATCGTACGATTACTCATGCACACCCCCGGGGGCTAAGCGCATAGCGCAACGCATGACGGCTGAACGTGATCGGGGATTAGCAGCGATCTCTTCTTCTGAAGGTTTGACGCGGCCGAGTAATTTCATAAGCGGTGATGGCAAATCAACGGCACGAACTGGCAAGCGACGATGAGGCTGCGGTACGTTGGCTTTGTCCGCCATGAACCGTTTAACGATACGATCTTCAAGTGAATGAAAACTTATCACCACCAATCTCCCGAACGGTGCGAGACGTTCGTATGCCTGATTCAAACCTGCTTCCAGTTCTTCAAGTTCCTGATTGATGAATATCCGTACAGCCTGAAAAGTCCGGGTGGCCGGGTCTTTCCCTTTTTCACGGGTCTTGACGGCGCTAGCCACGAGTGCTGCAAAGTCTCTCGTGCTGACGAGTGGCTCGACTGCCCGGCGAGCAACAATCGCCTTTGCAATCTGAAAAGCAAACCGTTCTTCCCCATAGTCGCGAATCACTTTCTCCAGGTTTTCCTGAGTCGCTGTTGCCAGCCACTCAGACGCCGCCATGCCACGCGTGGTATCCATGCGCATGTCGAGTGGACCATCCGCACGAAAACTAAAACCACGCTCTGCTTCATCAACCTGAGGTGAAGACACACCCAGATCGAGTAACACTCCATCAATCTTTTCGATCTTCAATGCAGCAAGCTGCACGTCCAGCGTCGCAAAACTGTCATGCGCAATCACAAAACGACTATCTTCTTGCGCTAACTTTTGCGCCACCGCGACAGCTTGCGGATCTTTGTCAAATGCAATCAAGCGACCTTTTGCCGACAGTCGCTCGAGAATGCGGCGGCTGTGACCACCACGACCAAAGGTGCCATCAACAAAAATTCCATCGCAACGCGCATCCACCATCGAAAGCGCGTCAACTGCTTCATCCAGTAATACTGTTCGGTGCAAATACTCGGGCACCGCTACGTGACTCATGAGCGACGATCAGAAAGAAAAATTGTTCAACACGTCAGGCATGCCATTCGCGATTGCCTGCGATTCACTTTCTTCCAACCTTGCCGCATCCCAAATTTCAAAATGGCTACCCATACCGAGCAACATCACATCGCGCGTCAGCAATGCAGCCGTTCTTAATTCAGGAGAAATTAATATTCGACCCGCGCTATCCATCTCAACGTCAGATGCATTGCCGAGGAAAATTCGTTGCCAGGCGCGCGCCGACATCGGCCAACCTGCAATTTGTTCGCGATGAATTTCCCAAACCGGGCGAGGAAATAAAAGAAGACAACCGTGCGGGTGTTTGGTCAGCGTAATGCGGCCTTCGCACTGCAAAGACAGTGCGTCACGATGCCGGGCCGGAATAGACATTCGGCCTTTTGCATCCAGACTCAACGCGGACGCGCCCTGATACACCTTGGTTATCTCCCCTATCGTTAAAATTTAGTGAACATAAGCAAAACAGCAAGTCGTCAAATGTTAGGAGAAAGAAAAATCTTTGCCCCACAAAAAGACACTTTTTCACACTGGCGCCCACTTTAGTAGATCGAGAATTGTCGGTCAAGGAATATCGAGGAGGGAAATGTAGTTTTTTTCAATGAAGTCAATGACTTAGCGTCAACTGTTGAAGCTGAACGTACCTAGAATAGGCGTTGAAAATTAAGGACTTAGGGGAGTTAATGAAAGTAAAACTTCAGCAATACACATGTGTTTTGTGCGATTGCAAGTTTACTTGTCAAAAAGCATTGCCGAGAAGGCAATTGATCAAATAATTGCCCTGGCTTGGAGGTCGGTGGGGATCGCAGAAAGCTATCCCACCAGAAATAAAGTGAAGCAGACCGATAGGCCGGATTCTGTGTAACAGCTTGCGCTGCTTGGACAGTCATTCCTCTAGGCGCAGGATTACTCCAACGCTCAAGCTTCCTACCCGCATGCTCAGCGAGCAACGTCAACGCATGCCTATTTGGAATTGCTCCGAGTGGAGGTTACCGCGTTTCACCCTTTGCAGCTTGCGCTGCAAAGACTCGTCTCTGTGGCCCTATTCCTCGTCTCACGACGGACGGTCGTTAACCGTCACCCTGCTCTGTGGAGTCCGGACCTTCCTCTCGCTATCACCATTACGCGACTGCCAGCGACTGCCTAGTCTGCTTCACATCGCGATTCTAGCTGAGACTGAGAGCATCGCTAAGAAAGGTTTTTAAATAAATCATCCGAATCAAAATTTAATTAAGCAAAAGTAGACAGCCTATCTCTCTGTATCTAAAGTGCAGATATAGCTGTCGGAAAAAAAGGATCGTGATGCAAGCCGTTATCAAAAAATGGGGCAATAGCCCTGCGTTGAAATTAAGTGCCAGCTTAATGAAACAAGCACAACTGAAGATTGGTCAAAAAGTTTCAGTCAAAGTATCGCGTGGAAAAATTATCGTCGAACCGACTACCCGCAAAGAACACGAACTAGAAGAATTAGTCACCCGCATCACATCTAGTAATACTCATGCGAAATCGGATTTTGGTAAGCCCGTCGGCACGGAAATCTGGTAACGGTCCAGAAGGATGTGTCCAGTTGCCACTCCCAAACGTATTACTCATAATAAGGCGAGGGTGAATTTTCAGAATCAACGAAGATAATTTTTTAGGAAATGTAACTATAGGATTAGTTTCTTAGAAATGGGGTCAACTATGATTGCAACCAAAAGCAAACTAGCAGCACAGCCTGATCCATCTTCAGTACTCACCAAAACCGTGGCACGCGCAGCTGAACGGCTAGAAATATCATCCGTTTTGCTGGCTAAAATCCTAGGCCTTAGTCCACTTACGGTAACTCACCTCTACAACGGTAAATTTAAGCTCGATGAGCGTCGTAAAGAATGGGAGTTAGCCTTGCTATTTGTGCGCGTCTTCCGTTCGCTCGATTCAATCGTGGGCAATGAGCAAACTGCACGTCAATGGCTTAACAGCGAGAATGAGGGACTGAATGGCCGCCCGATCGATCTGATTCTTCAAACAGAAGGGCTAGCCCGAGTCGCTCACTACCTGGACGCCTCTCGCGGTCTCATTTCCTCTCAATAAAATAGAAACCAACATCGGTGGCATCTTGTATCGCTCCATGCAAGATCCGTAGCCATCGATATGCTGGCACTTCAGGTACCTTTTGTTATGACGCCTCCTAAAGTGTATCTAAATAGTCAGAAAAATTTGTGATCCCCTTGTGAGAATGTGTATAGTGGATGCACGACTCACCCATTGACCGCTTGGTTAGGCCAAGTGCTCTATGGGCGACAAGCCGCCTTCGGGCGGCTTTGTCATTTCTACAGGGGGCGGTTTGCGAACAGTTGTCTATGTAGATGGATATAACCTTTACTATGGCTTGCTTAGGAAATCTAAGCTCAAGTGGTTGGATTTGTATTCTTTGTTCAATGATCATGTGCTGGATGATCAAGCAAATTTGCTAGAAATCAGGTATTACACTGCTCCGGTGCTTGGGAGAATGTCTGATGATTCAAAGTCGACTCAACGGCAGCGCACCTACCTTCAAGCCCTCAGAAATATGTACTCGGGAAAGCTGGAAATCATAGAGGGGAAAATTCTCGCCACCACTCCCTATCAACGATTGGTCCAATCGATTCCTGAAGCTCCGCATCTAAAAAAAGTCCAGGTTTTCGACTTCAATGAGAAAAAAACCGATGTAAACCTTGCCTCCGATATGTTGGCAGGAGCTTGGACAGGTGAATTTGAGCAAGCCGTTTTGTGTAGCAATGACTCTGACCTAGAGGGTGCCTTTTCAACTATCAGGAAGCATCTTCCTCAGTTGCGCTTAGGATTGGTTGCGCCGATACTTGGCGAAGACCATCGCCGCATTTCGAAAGATCTTTCTCGGTATGCCGATTGGTCAAAAATACTCAGTCCAGTTCACCTAGAAAATTCTCAGCTACCTGATCGAATTCCAAATTCTCGTTTGTGCAAGCCTGATACATGGTGATTTAGCAAAAAACACTACTAGCTCCAATCGTTCTGCCCTAATGTCCTCCAAACACAAAAAGCCCCCGTTATCGCTAACGAAGGCTTTGTTAAAGCGTGAGGACATTTTGTCCTAATCAGCCGACAACTGCATTGTTATTTATGCTTTGATTTGGAATACGGTTATGCAAATCCAATAATTTATTTTAAGCATTTTCAATGCCCAGTTAATGGACGCCTTGATATTGTGGTCGACTGAACAGCATATGCTCTGCTTTGGGAGGAAGAGGGCATCAAAACACAAAAGCTCCCAGCACGCATAGTCATGCTTTAGGGAATTTACTAGCTGACCCAGGGCGGAATCGAACCGAGCTGTAGAAGGCTGATCCCGTTTCAATTTAAGTCCAGTTACCGGAAGGCCTTCATGAATGATTTTAAGAAGCTTTGACACAACCTTCTTGCTTTAAGACGCGATCAGTGGAGGCGGGATATTTTGCGAGCTTATCAGCGGGTCGTCGAGGGCGAACGACAAGTTCTCCTCCACAATTAGGACAATGGCCTCTCAGCGTAGTCTCGGTGCATGACGCACAAAAAGTGCATTCGAATGAGCAGATACGAGCATCAATGGCCTCTGGGGGGAGATCTTTATTGCAGCACTCGCAATTAGGTCGTAGTTGAAGCATGGATGCCCTCCATCACTTTTATATTCACCGATCCGATTAAATACAAACATAGTCTACAGCGCCAGTTATCGCTAACAATAGCATTGCTTACGTGGTGAGCTAAGACCTAATCAAACTAGACGGAGCATCCATGATGCTGATTTTATTTCCATTGAAGATTTAATTTCCTGTGCGAAGTAGCACAATCTCGCAAATACAGATTAATCAAGGTTTGATAAGGAATTCCAATTTCTTCCGAAATGGCTTTGAAATAATCGACCGATTCTTCATCCAGTCGAATAGTGATAGATTTTTTTAACTGAGTTGCGTAGGGATTCTTACGAGCTTTCGAAAAATCATACTCATCGCGCATGGCTATCACCTTTGTTTATAGTAGTTTGTCTCTTGGGCTGTGGCTTTTCTTGCGGAGATGATGCGAATGACATTATCTGCATCTCGGTAGCAGTGACACACCATGATCAATCGCAAAGAAAAGCTATGTCCCAACAATATGAATCTCTCCTCATCGATTGAGTGATCAGGATCGTCAATCAACTTGGCGTGCTCATCATAAAAAACGGACTTCGCTTCTTCAAATGAGATTCCGTGCTTCTTAAGATTGCTCGAAGCCTTACGGGAATCCCATTCGATTCAGAGTGAATTTATATGTACATTGTAAGTACAACTTCTGATGGGCGCAACTATTACCGCCAAAGACAATGCAGCTCCAACCATAGATGCAAAAACCCCCGTTATCGCTAACGAAATCATTGCTTAGGTGGTGACCCGCGGCGGAATCGATCCGTGCTGAGAATTTCGCATCTGACTTTAATTTCCGCCCAGTAGCCAAGTCCCAAAAGTTAAATGGATATTCAGAATAAGGATACGACTTAGAAGACATTACAATGCTATTGAGGAATTTTTACAAAGCTTTCGCTTAATCTTATAAGACCAAATAGCCAGGATTTGCCATGCAATACGATACTCAGCTAAATAATCACGGGCTGAAATACAATCCTTTCAAAGCGCTCGTTACACCCAGACCCATTGGTTGGATATCAACCTTAAGTAAAACGGGTGTACTCAACTTAGCTCCGTATAGTTTCTTTAATGCGGTCAGCGACAGACCGCCGATGGTTATGTTTTCATCCATTGGCCGAAAAGATACGCTCATCAACATAGAAGAAACGGGTGAATTTGTTTGCTCGATCGTGAGCCAAGAACTGCGCGATGCGATGAATATGTCCTCTGCTGCGGTTAATCATGACATCAATGAATTCAAGTTAGCGGGTGTGACACCTGCAGACTCCTTTTATGTCAAACCACCTCGAGTCGCAGAAGCACCCGCAGCGCTCGAATGCCGCTACTGGAAAACTTTGCCGCTTCCTGCTCCGGAAGGTCATCCCGAATTAGCGTATTGGCTTGTATTTGGAGAGGTGGTTGGAGTGTATATCGATGATAACTACATCAACGATGGAATTTTCGATGTGGCTGCAGCACAGCCGCTAGCGCGACTCGGCTATATGGATTATTCATTCGTTACTGCGGAAACCATGTTTACCTTAAACCGACCTGAAGTAGAGAATAACGGCACTACAGCAACGCTAATACCTGGCCCATGGGATGGAATTTTTCGCTGATATTATTTTCTGGGCAATGAAATTTTTTATTAGCTGAGCATCTATAAGAACAACTCATCCCAACCCTTCATAGACGACATCAATCAGATTTCAGGGTGCGTAACCGTATCTCTACTCAGCAGGCTTTTCCAACACATGCCATCCAAAGCTAAGTAGGGGCAGCATATCTTTTGCAAAGCTTGAAACTTCATTAACCAAATCTTTCGAACAAATTATTGATCGCGGCAACTGCTTTCTAATAATCCATCCCTTTAGCTTGATGGCTTGTTCGACTTCTAGTGGCACATTATCAAAGCCGCGAGGAATGCGGGCTAAGGTATGCGAGTAATCAAGCTCATATCCCTTTCGCTTTAGCGACCTTTCAAGTGACAGCCAAGCCTTCGGATTGTCCAAAATTCCTTGTCTGAGTTTTTTAAGAATATGGGCTTCCGGCTGTAAATAACCTGCGGCGCACCTACTACCCAGCGGATCTAAACGAAAATACAAAACACCCGAAGAATGCTTATCGCCAGTTCGAGTAAACAGGCCGCTGGCATGCATGTTGTAGGGATGCTTTGCTTTTGAAAATCGAGCATCGCGATTAATTCTAAAGAGCGATCGTTTGGGATCGCCCCATAAAGGCACTATTTTTTTAGTGAGGCTTTCTGATAAAACATCAGTAAAAAGCTTCATAGGTTCACGTATAAATTCTTCGTACTCTGAACGATGTTCATCAAACCAAATCTTAGTTTGATGAACAGTTAAGTCTTCTAAGAATTTGAACGCCTTAGGGCTAAACCCGGGAAAATTACTCATTAAAGCAAACACCTTTTTTCAACAAACTTCTTTTGGGTTGAAGCTGGGTTTTTGAAAAATTCTAGTTAGGATTAGGCTGAGTTAAATAAAGGATAGGAAACTCACAAATTAAAAAACCACCCGAAGGTGATTTCTATTCAGCTTAATGACTAAGACCAGCATCAAACCAAACTAGGTAAGATTTTCAAAAATACCCGCAGCCCCCATACCTGTACCCACGCACATCGTCACCATGCCGTATTTGAGTTTGCGTTTACGCAGTCCGTGTATGACGGTGGCTGAACGAATAGCACCCGTCGCGCCAAGCGGATGACCCAACGCTATCGCGCCACCTAAAGGGTTTACTTTGCTCATATCGAGACCCAAGTCATGACTGACAGCGAGCGCTTGCGCGGCAAAAGCTTCGTTTAGTTCTATCCAATCGAGATGATCTAGCGTCAAGCCGGCAGAGGCTAATGCCGCTGGAATCGCTTCCTTCGGACCGATACCCATAATTTCTGGTGGCACGCCACGCACTGCAAACGACACGAAGCGCGCTAATGGAACGAGGTTGAACTGCTTCAGAATTTTTTCGCTAACTATAATAAGAACACCTGCTCCATCCGATGTTTGCGAGCTATTCCCTGCTGTCACTGAACCCTTAGCGGCGAATACCGGCTTGAGTTTTCCTAGCGCTTCCAATGTGGTGTCAGGACGAACGCCTTCATCATCAGTAATCGTTTGTGTGTGTGTATCGATCTGACCGCTGCTTAGATTAGGTAATCGCTGAATGACATCAATAGGAATAATTTCACCGGCACGCTCTCCGCTCAATTGCGCTGCATGCGCTCTACGATGCGATTCAAGCGCGAATTCATCTTGAGCCTGACGTGAAATTTTCCACTGCGTTGCAACTTTCTCTGCAGTCAAACCCATGCCATAGGCCATACCAATATTTTCATCGCTGAACACGCTCATATTGATCGATGGGTGATAGCCCATCATAGGCACAACGGACATAGACTCAACACCGGCGGCGATCATGACATCCGCTTCACCAACACGTATGCGATCAGCTGCCATCGCTACGGCAGATAAACCGGAAGCGCAATAGCGGTTAACGGTGACACCGCCTACGGTCTTGGGCAAACCTGCCAGCAGTACGGACATGCGCGCGACATTCAACCCTTGCTCTGCTTCAGGGAATGCGCAGCCGACAATCGCATCTTCAATTAACTTAGGATCAAGCGTTGGTACCTGCGCTAAAGCAGCTTGCAATGCGTGCACCAGCAAATCATCAGGGCGCATATGACGAAACACACCACGCGGCGCTTTGCCTATGGGAGTTCGCACGGCGGAAACGATGTAGGCATCCTGAAGTTGTTTAGTCATGATGAATTCCTGTGTAATGAATCAGCAATAGCTCTGCTTTAATTTCGTACGGGTTTACCGGTCTGCAGCATACCCATGATGCGCTCTTGTGTTTTTGGATGCGCTAGCAATGCCATAAAACCTTTGCGCTCTTTATCCAACAACCATTGCTCACTCACCTGACTACCAGGATCTATATCGCCACCACACACCGTATCGGCGATGAGTGTCGCGATATGTTCGTCATGCGCAGAAATAAAACCACCATCGCGCATATTGATGAGTTGTGCCCGAATAGTAGCGATGCCATACCGGCCCGTTACTGGAATTAGTGAGGACAAAGGAGGACGATAACCCGCTTGAGCTAATGCTACCGCTTGCGCTTTAGCGACATGCAGTAATTCATACGGATTGAGCACAATCACATCACCACGCGAGAGATAGCCCATTTTTTTAGCTTCGGGTGCCGACTTAGATACTGCTGCTGTGGCTGCTGCTGTAAATCGATTTTTTAAAAATTGAAGAATGTCATTTCCTTTGGCTTCGCGTGCAGAACGTAAAGCGATCTCTTTCAAGCCACCGCCCGCTGGCATCAAGCCAACGCCTACTTCAACTAAACCGATATACGACTCCAACAACGCGACACGACGACTCGCATGCATTAATAATTCGCAGCCACCACCCAAAGCAATGCCGCCGACGGCTGCAACAACTGGCACATTGGCATATTTAACGCGCATCATCGCGCGTTGAAAATTTGCTACAACTTGATCGATCGCTTTCAAACCACCCGACATAAAGACAGGCAACATAGCCTGCAAATCAGCACCCGCGGAAAACGCACCACCTTCGGCCGAATCGGCCTGCCAGATAACGAGTGAACCAAAATGTTGTTCTGCTTCGGTGACAGCGCGCTCTATACCGGCGATAACTTCTGGGCCCATCACATGTAACTTGGTTTTAAACGACAACACCAATACATCATCGTCTTGATGCCATAACCGTACGGAGGCATCTTCATGCAAAGTCACACCTGCTGTTGCGCCGGTAGCTAACGATTCACCGACTAACGATGCGCGGAATAATTGTCGTTGATAGACGGGTAACGCGGATCTGGCTATATATGATTTTTGCTTGGGGGACCACGATCCCTGCTCGGTATGCACAGCTGTGCGCCCATCAAATACCCAAGCGGGCAACGGCGCATTGGATAACGCATGGCCTTCGTCAATATCCTGCTTTACCCATTGCGCTACTTGCTGCCAACCCGCTTGCTGCCACAATTCGAAAGGGCCTTGCTTCCAACCAAAACCCCAGCGCAGCGCAAAATCAATATCCCGCGCTGTCTCGGCTACAGACTCAAGATGCACGGCGATGTAGTGAAATGAATCACGGAAAATCGCCCACAAAAATTGAGCTTGCGGGTTGGTTGATTCACGCAGTGATTTCAGACGTTTAGCAGGATCCTTTTCTTTTAAAATTCGGCCGATTAATTCATCGGTTTTAGCGCCTGAGGCAACGTAATCTTGTTTAGCGGCGTCGTAGCGCAAAATATCTTTGCCTACTTTTTTATAAAAACCAGCGCCACTTTTCTGCCCCAGATTTCCACCAGCGACCAGTCGTTCAAGTACGGCTGGTGTTGCATACACTGAATGGAAAGGATCATCAGGTAATTTGTCTTGCATGGTGCGAATCACATGACCCAAAGTATCCAAGCCAACCACATCGGCGGTGCGGAATGTGCCTGATTTAGCACGGCCTAATTTTGCGCCGGTTAAATCATCAACCACGTCATACGAAAGACCAAATTTTTCTGCTTCATGCATGATCGCAAGCATGCCAAACACACCCACACGATTGGCAATAAAGTTAGGCGTATCAATCGCACGCACTACGCCTTTACCTAATGTGGTTACGAGAAAGCTCTCTAATTGATCCAGTATCGAAGGCTGAGTTGCTACGGTAGGAATCAGTTCTACCAAATGCATATAGCGCGGCGGATTGAAAAAATGTACGCCACAAAAACGTGAGCGCAAATCATCCGCTAGACCAGTCGATAGATCGGTAATCGATAAACCTGAAGTATTAGTAGCAAAAATCGTGTGCGGTGGAACATGCGCAGCGATTTTGTCGTACAGCGCATGCTTCCAATCCATGCGCTCAGCAATGGCTTCAATGATTAGATCGACGGAAGCTAGTTTTTGCAGATCATCATCAAAATTCGCAACCTCAATCAATTCGGCCTGTTGACTTTGCGCTAGCGGAGCAGGATTAATTTTTTTCAGATGCTCCAATGCGCGCTCGGCTAATACATTACGCGATTGATCAGGCTTACCCGACAAATCAAACAAAATGACAGGCACTCGAGCATTAATACAATGCGCTGCAATTTGCGCACCCATCACACCCGCACCAAGAATCGCGACTTTCTTAATCATGACCTTAGACATCGATACGTCCTTTTCGATTAATGCTGATTAAAATAAGCCAGCATCTAGCGCCATCAGATTATCTGAACCAGAACGTGCTTGTCGTATCAACATCGCTGTTTCAGGTAAGAGACGCGCAAAATAAAAGCGAGCTACCGCTAACTTCGCTTGATAAAAATCATCGCCACTGTTTTGTTTTTCTAGCGCCAGCTTGGCCATACGCGCAAAGAACCAAGAAAATACTAAATGCCCCACAACACGCATATAGGGCACTGCTGCTGCTCCAACCTCATCACGATTCATGAACGCTTTCATACCGATTTCCATACTGAGCTTGGTGATTTTGTCGCCGATATCAGCGAGCGGCGTAACAAACTCTGACATGGCTTCGTCGGTACCGTTTTCTTCCACGAAGCTTTTTATTTTTTCACCAAACTTGCGTAGCTTCTCACCGTTATCCATCAGCACTTTGCGACCCAGCAAATCGAGTGACTGTATGGTGTTAGTGCCTTCATAAATCATATTGATACGTGCATCGCGCACGTATTGCTCCATTCCCCATTCTGCAATGTAGCCGTGGCCGCCATACACTTGCATGGCCTCGGATGTCGCTATCCACGCATTATCAGTCAGGAAGGCTTTCACCACGGGCGTCAATAGCGCGACTTCATCAGCCGCTAGCTTGCGAACTTCTTCATCGGGATGATTCAGTTCACGATCAATCATCAAAGCAATATACGACGTAAATGCACGACCACCTTCCGCATAGGCACGCGCAGTCAACAACATACGGCGCACATCCGGATGAACAATAATTGGATCAGCCGCTTGTGATTCTGCTTTCGGGCCCGTCAGGCTACGCCCTTGAGTGCGATCGCGCGCATAGCTCACGGCATTTTGGTAAGCCACCTCTGTCAGACCTAGCGACTGCATACCTACACCCAAACGCGCTGCATTCATCATCACAAACATTGCGTTCAATCCGCGATTGGGTTCACCGATCAACCAACCCGTCGCATTGTCTAGATTGATTTGACAGGTCGCATTGCCATGAATGCCCATTTTATGTTCGATAGCGCCACAAAAAATAGGATTGCGCTCACCTGGATTACCACTCGCATCGGGTAAAAATTTAGGTACGATAAATAATGAGATGCCTTTCGTGCCTGGTGGCGCATCGGGCAAACGAGCCAACACTAAATGTACGATGTTGGACGACAGATCATGCTCACCAGCAGAGATAAAAATTTTGCTGCCCGTGAGTTGGTAACTACCATCCACCTGTGGCTGTGCGCGCGTTTTTAATAAACCCAAATCGGTTCCACAATGAGACTCCGTCAAGCACATGGTGCCGGTCCATTCGCCCGCTACCAACTTTGGTAAGTACAATTTTTTTTGCTCTTCACTACCATGTGCATGCAAACACTCATACGCGCCATGTGACAAACCGGGGTACATGGTCCACGCCTGATTTGCTGAATTGAGCATTTCGTAAAAACCATTGTTCAAAACAATCGGCAAGCCCTGCCCGCCATAAGCCGGATCGCACGATAGCGCAGGCCATCCCGCCGCTACGTACTGCTGATACGCCTGTTTGAATCCGGCAGGAGCAGTGACGGAATGCGTAGCCGCGTCGTAATGACAACCCTCGCGGTCGCCTGAATGATTCAGCGGAAAAACAATATCGGAGGCAAATTTACCGCCCTCTTCTAATACTTGATTAATAGTGTCCGCATCCATCTCAGCATGAGCAGGCAAAGAACGAAGCTCATGCTCAACATTGAGTAATTCATGCAGCACAAAATGCATGTCGCGCAGCGGCGCTTGATAATTTGGCATGGGCTTCTCCTGATGTTTTATACGTGTTTCGGAATTCGACTAAATAGGGGTGATCAGCGTACTGACTTTACTCATATCAAAGGGGGTTTTCTGGCAGAACGTTGTACAAGCGATGCGCTAGCACTACGATACGTTCTGCACACTGGCAATCAGGCGCTCAAATCCTGCGTGCGCGCGCGTCACACTGCCGGGGCTACGAATAAAGCGTGCATCGTGGTGTAAGGCCAGCACTAATCCATACATTTCAAAGACCAATTGCTTCGGATCGGTATTGGATTTCAAATGATGCTCATCGATCGCTTGCTGAGCGGCTCGGTGCAAGGCGCGCTGCCAGCTATCGACCATGTCGACCAAATGATCGCGAATGGGGCCCGGCCTGTCGTCGTACTCAACAGCGCCACTGATATAAATACAACCGGAGGCAATTTCTAGACTAACTCTATCGACCCAACGCCTGAAAAGACTTTGCAAACGTGGCAAACCACGTGGCTCGCGAATACTGGGATAAAAAACGTCTTGCTCGAATTGATGGTTGTAGAGCCTCAGCACATCAATCTGTAAATCTTCACGCGAGCCAAAGTGAGCGAATACGCCGGACTTGCTCATATCCATACGATCAGCCAAGACACCAATCGTGAGACCCTCCAAGCCCTCGCGACTGGCCATTTCGAGTGCGGCACCCAAGATCGCAGCGCGGGTCTGCTCCCCTTTACGCAAGGGTTTCTGAATGGTTTCGGTCATGCGGACTCCCGGAGGTAGGACTTTGCAAAAAAATAGAACGAGCGTCCTATTATGCACTGATTATGAATTTCAGCGCCTACTTTGATCGATCGAGTTGTCGACGGTCGCGCTTGGTCGGTCGGCCGCGCAGGGCCTCGGCCGGCTCGATATAAAGCCGGCGCTGCTCGGCTTGCTTTTCTCGCCGTTGAATACTTTCATCTGTTTCGGCATACAGCTGTCGCGCAATCGTTGCCGAGCCGCGCTGAGAAGACACGCCGAGCACTCGCACTTGCCACTCGGCGCTGCCATTATCAATGTCGATCAAATCATTCAGATGCACCTGGCGAGACGTCTTGCAGCGATCATCATTAATTTTTACTCGACCCCGATCAATCGCCTCAGCCGCCAGCGAGCG
>CANGFL010000005.1 GCA_947453015.1 Oxalobacteraceae bacterium
ACTCTGCTAAGACAGTCAATCTCGAGCAAGACCAAGAACGAGGCATCTTCCCAAGTCGCTTTGGATTTGCACTATTTATTACGGATCAAAAAGGCCATCTAGTAAAAACTTCATTTAGGTTAAAAGAAATTGTAACGGTATCTGGGGAATCATTTTTTACCTCACATAGAGATGATTGTTGTCTTGGTATGTTAATTAGTTCCGTCGAACGCAGTCTGCAGAGCGGACATAGCATGGTGCAATTTTCACGTCGTATTAATCGCGCTGATGGAAGTTTTGCTGGCGTTATCGTCATTGCAGTCTCCCCAGAATTTCTCACTTCATTTCAAAATGAAGCTTTGCCCGGAAGTCACGATTTTGTCAGCGCGCGTCTGGTGGGTGGGCCAGTGCTGGCCACTCGTATGGGGGGTGAAATTCGTGAGCGAGGTCTGGTTTATAAACTAGATCCTGGCTTTCAACAGATGCGCGGATCGATTCAAGAGTCGGGTGAGCATTTTGACGATGCAAGACCACGTTATGTGGCCTGGCGTATGCTTGACGATTATCCACTCGTCGCGCTGGCGGGACTAACGGAAGAAGATTCGCTTGTCACTTTTCAAGCGCTTGCTCGAAGTTATCGCATGACGTTGATTATTGCGAGCTCGCTATTAATTCTGCTGACTTTAGTGGGCTTGGTATTTTCCTCCAAGTTAGCAGTACGCCGACGCGCCGAAGAAAATGTTCGCAAGACCTATCGTATGGCAACCGATGCAGCCAACGAAGGCTTCTACATGCTATTACCTGTGCACGATGCTCAAGGAAATTTAGTTGATTTTCAAATTGAAGATTGTAACGAGCGTGCAGCGGCATTACTGGGTATGTTGCGTGGACATCTTGTGGGATTTCGCGCAAGTAAAAGCATGGCACCGCAATTACACGCTGATTTTTTAATGATTTGTCAGCGAGCCTTAGCGCATGGCGTGTATGAAGATGAATTTCGTGTGCCTGCCGGCGGCTGGCTAAAGGCAACGTGGCTATACCGCCGTGCAGTGCATTCTGGTGCAGGTATTGCGCTGACCTTACGTGACATATCTGAAGTCAAAGCCCATGAGCAAGCGCTGGCCGATTTAGCGAATAACGATTCCTTAACCAAACTACCCAATCGACGTTGGCTAATGAATTTTTTACCGGCGGCGATACGACGCGCAGCGCGCGGGCGTGGGCGCTTGGCTTTATTTTTTATTGATCTGGATAATTTCAAGGCAGTGAATGATACGCTGGGACATGAAGCGGGAGATGAATTATTGGTGCAGGCCGCGAGCTTGATTAAAGGCGCCGTTCGTTCAAGTGATCATGTAGTTAGATTAGGTGGTGATGAATTTACAGTAGTGCTCGAGCAGATGGAAGATCCTGGTGACATTGCGCGCGTCGCAGATAGCATTCTTGAGGCCTTGAATCAGCAATTAAAGCCCACGAATGGTGCGGGTCATCGTGTATCGGCGTCGGTGGGTATTAGCGTCTATCCCGATCATGGTGAAGATGCAGACACGCTGATTAAACACGCTGATGTCGCGATGTATGCGGCTAAGTCTGCGGGTAAGGATCGATACTTTTTTTATGAGCCCAAATTATCAGATGCATTAATTCTTCGGATGAATAAAGAGCTTGCCTTGCGCAACGCGATTGAGAACGATGAGTTTATCGTTCACTATCAACCGAGGGTCAATACAAAAACGGGTCAATTGTGTAGCCTTGAAGCCTTAGTGCGTTGGCAGCATCCTGAACGAGGTTTAGTCATGCCTGCTGAATTTATTAGTCTGGCGGAAGAAACTGGATTGATTGTTCAATTAGGCGAGAGTGTTCTGCGTAAAGTGGGCGAGCAAATTTCACTTTGGAGAGAGCAGGGTGTACGAGTTGTTCCTGTATCTGTCAACGTGTCACCACGACAGTTACAGTTTGGTCTAACGGCAGCCTGTATAGCGGAAGTACTCCAAACATTCAACATTGAATCTCGGTTACTGGAAGTTGAAATCACCGAATCAACGATGGTTGACAATACACCGATAGTTTTACAAGAACTTGAGTCGATTCAAAAATTAGGCGTGCGTTTAATGATCGATGATTTTGGTACCGGATATTCGTCATTGGCACAATTACACAGAATGGATGTAGATACGCTAAAAGTAGATCAGGCATTTACTCAAGCCTTATCGCGAGGTTCGGAAGGTGAGTTAATGTATAGAGCCATAGTTTCAATGGCTGCCGCATTAAAAATGTGTGTCGTAGCTGAAGGTGTAGAGACATTAGAGCAACTGCGCCTGTTACAAACTATCGGCTGTGACGAAGTACAAGGTTTTATTATTTCGCGCGCACTACCAGCGGCGGACATCATGCAACTGGTATCAAAAAATATCTTGCCGCCATTTGATCGCGTAGGGCGATTAGTCGCCGTTGGTCCGCATTAATATTTTTGTAGCATCTGATTTTATTTGCATCAGCCATTTCAATCCGATAAAAATCGGCAGCATCAATAGACCATACAGTAAGCTTCTTATCCATTCCAGCGTTGACACAGGGGCAAACCTAAATGCCTCGGCAAGTGGAATATATGTAGTGATTGTTAGCAGTGCCACGAAAGTCACAGCTAAAACCCAGAGTGAGATCGAGGTGAAGTGCGACCATAAATCTTTCCAGTGGAGATCAGCTGATCGCGTGGCGAGGATCAATACAGCATTCGCAGTAACCAACATCACAAAAGCACACGCGCTGGCAGAACTGGGTGCTGCGAAATTCAGTATCCATGTGTAGTAAGCAAAGACACCGGCAGTCGTAAACGCTCCGTACACAAGACTGCGCATGACTTGCGGCGTACTGAGCAGTGTTTCGGTGATGCTGCGCGGTGGATGATCCATGATATCGGCCCGTGCTTTCTCAGCTTCAAATACTACCGAGCAGGCTGGATCAATCACTAACTCAAGAAAAGCAATGTGTAGAGGAGCTAAGAAAAGCGGTAGCCCCACTAACACGGGCAATAGCGCTAAGCCAGCGATAGGTACATGTACTGCCAGCGTGTATATCATCGCTTGTCGCATGTTGGTGAACGTACGGCGACCTTCGCGTATGGCATGAACGATAGAATTAAAATCGTCTTGTAATAATACGAGCGATGCCGCTTCACGAGCTACATCCGTACCGCGTTCGCCCATGGCGATACCAATGTGAGCCGCTTTAAGTGCAGGTGCATCGTTCACACCATCGCCAGTCATGGCAACGATTTCTCCTTGCGCTTTTAAACTTTCGACTAAGGCGAGTTTTTGGTGGGGTTTAACCCGCGCGAATACATTCATGAGTTGAATGCGCGAATTGAGCGTTGTTTGATCCATACCCGCGATCTCGTCACCGGTTAATACTCCCGTCGGCTCGAGACCCGCTTGACGTGCAATTGCGATCGCTGTGCGCGGATGATCACCCGTAATCATAATCACTCGTATACCAGCGCGATGGCATTGATCAACAGCAGCAGCTACTTCTGGGCGCAGAGGATCGGCCAGTGCTATCAAGCCCAGCCATTCGAAATCAAAGTCATGCTGTGTAATAGGCCAAGGCTGATCGGTGGGATGTAAAGCCTTTGCTACAGCCAATACACGAAGGCCGCGTGTGGCGAGTGCTTCAGCTTGTTGCAGTACTAATTTTTCTTGTTCAGAAGAGAGATGACATAATGCAGCGACAGCTTCAGGAGCGCCTTTGGCAGCCACTAAATCATGCGTCGTATTGTCTAGCCGCCATAAATGCGTCATTGCCAGAAGCTGCGGCGATAACTCGTATTCGCGAGTGAGTATCCATGTCAAATCTCGGCGATTATCATTCTGTAGTTGTTGGCCTGTGAGCCGATGAAAGGCTTTTTCCATGGGATCGTGCGGTGCGATTTCACTGGCTAGTACAGCGTATTCAAGCAATTCATGAAACTCTGATGCTAAAGAGTGATTCGGTAAATTATTCGTAAATATCTGCTCACTTAAAATACATAGCGCTTCAACTTGCATGCGGTTTTGGGTCAGCGTGCCTGTCTTATCAACGCACAGTACCGTGGTTTCACCCAGTGTCTCAATTGCGTGTAGCCGTCGTGTGAGTACGTGTTGTTTGCCTAATCTTCGGGCTGCGAAGGCAAAGAAAATAATCATAATTACGGCAAATTCTTGCGGTAACAACGCCATAGCCAGCCCTATGCCTGCTAGCATCGCCTCAAGCCATCCACCGCGCAACCACCAGAAAACTATCATCAGCGACAGAGAAAGAATGACGCCGATGAAGGCTAATCTTTTCGTTAGAGAACTCATCTGATGGCGTAGCGGCGAAGCTTGCGGTTCAATCTCATCAAGCGATTGACCTATTTTCCCCATCTGGGTATGGCGGCCAGTAAGCGTTACGCTGACGACTCCCTGACCACTCACTACCAAGGTGCCTGCAAATACCGATTGTTCAGCGGTTTTTGCTACCGGTTCGGATTCGCCCGTAAGCATCGATTCATCTAGCGACAATTCATGCGCTTGCAAAAGTGTACCGTCCGCAGGCACGCGATCACCTTCGGCCAAAATCAGCACATCGTCTCGCACCACTTCATGCCCAGCGATACGTTGTTCGACACCGCTACGAATGACCAGTGCACGTGGGCTAGATAGGTCACGCAAGGCAGCTAATGCGTTGTCGGTTCGGCGTTCTTGGAAAACCGTCATACCCATAATCACCAGCACGAAGCCCAATAACACCATGGCCTCATTACGATCTCCCGTTAATAGGTAGATCGCACCGGCTGCCAAAAGCAGTAAGAACATGGGTTCAAATAGCACGTCACGCATCACGGCCAGTAATGTGCGGCGCTGGCTAAGACCCAAGTCGTTACTGCCTTCCTCGAGCAAACGCTGAGCTGCCAGCTCGTTGGAGAGACCAAGAAGTGCAGAATTAGCAGTTAAGGGCTTGTGATCAGTCATTTACTAGTGTTAATTTATTGGCGCTAGGTAACAGGATGTTCAAAGTACGGCATCATGTTAAAAATTATCTTTGATAACCAATGGATTGTGACGCCTCAGTGACAACCATTCTTTGACAATAGGAGAAAGTATGTCTGAATCCGAATTCCATGTGCATGGTGCGCACGAACACGAAATGGAACATGCATCGCATGGTAGTGGTTCATCTAGCCTTGCGGTAGCCACAGCGATATTGGCCACTGTAGGGGCGCTTTTTTCTTATATGGGTGGTTCCACACAAGCCAATGCTGCACTTTTTAAAAACGATGCGGCAATCAAAAAAACAGAAGCGGCTAATCAGTGGAATTTTTATCAGGCCAAGAGCAGCAAACAGAATATGTCTGAGCTATCCGCTGAGTTGATGACTCAGCCGGATAAAAAAGAAAAATACCTTGAGGCGGTTGAAAGATATAAAAAAGAAAAGGAAGAGATCAAGGCTAAAGCTGAGGGATTAGAAAAAGAGTCTCTTGATTGGGATGAGCAATCTGAAGAGCAGATGCATCAACATCACCGCTGGGCTCAAGCGACGACCAGTATTCAGGTATCGATTGCTTTGGCTGCAATCGCCTTGTTAACACGTAGGCGCTGGATGGAATACATGATGTATGGACTAGCCGCGATTGGCTTGGGCTTGGGTGCGCTGGCGTATCTTCATATCTGATCAAATTATTTTGGAGCAGTCCATATGAAACTAAGTTTTCTTGGTGCAGCGGGCTGCGTTACTGGCTCAAAATATTTGGTCGAACATCAAGGCACGACCGTATTGGTCGATTGCGGTTTGTTCCAAGGTTATAAAAACTTACGTTTGCTAAATTGGGATCCACTTCCTTTTGATGTTAGCCGACTTGACGCTGTTGTCCTAACTCATGCTCACCTCGATCACAGCGGCGCGTTACCTCTATTGATACGCAATGGATTTCGCGGAGCAATCTATGCAACGCCAGCGACTGCTGAGCTGTGTGGTTTGCTGTTACCGGATAGCGGACATTTGCAGGAAGATGATGCGCGCTTTGCAAACCGTCATAAGACGAGTAAACATACTCCTGCTTTACCTTTGTATACCGAAGACGATGCCCGCAAGGCTCTGCGTTATTTCAAACCTTTGGAGTTAGATCATCAGATTTCTGTGGGGTCGTTAAAGCTCAGGCTGCGAATGGCGGGGCACATACTGGGCGCGAGTTCAGCAGAGCTCACTACTGATCAAGGGAGTGTGCTGTTCTCGGGTGATATAGGTCGCCCTGATGATTTGGTGATGAAGCCACCTGCACCCATAGAATATGCTGATTATTTGATGGTTGAATCGACCTATGGTGATCGATTGCATGATCCGAATGACGATGGTCGAGTGTTAGCTGATGTAATTACCCGAACCGCAGCGCGTGGTGGGATGGTTTTAGTACCAGCGTTTGCTGTCGGGCGTGCGCAGAATCTTTTATACGAAATTCATCTGCTAAAAAAAGCCGGACGTATACCTGACCTACCCGTATTTTTAGATAGCCCCATGGCGATTGATTCGCTGCATATCTACACCAAGCATCGTAAAGAGCATCGTTTGTCTGACGAAGATTGCAAAGGCATGTCGACTGTTTCAAAAATTTGCCGCACCGTTGATGAGTCTCGTGCGTTAGATCAGCTAAATTATCCCGCGATCATTATTTCAGCGAGTGGTATGGCAACCGGCGGTCGCATATTGCACCATTTACGCATGATGTCCTCTGATCATAGAAACAGTGTGGTGTTTGCGGGTTATCAGGCAGGTGGAACCCGCGGTGCGAAGATGGTAGCCGGAGATAAAACAGTTCGTATTTTTGGTGAAGACATCGCTGTTAACGCTGAAGTCGTGTCACTACCTAGTATGTCGGCGCATGCCGATGCTGGGCAATTAATAGCGTGGATGAAAACATTGAAGAAAAAGCCTAAGCACGTCTTTGTGACTCACGGTGAGCCAGAATCTGCCGATGCGCTGCGCTTGCGTATTTCGCGCGAATTGGGTTGGGATGTCAGCGTTCCCTTGCTTGGTCAGCGTGTAGAAATCGAAGGGTTGTAATTTTCAGCATGCGTGTGACATAACAGTCTATCGTTTGACCGTCATCGGGAAATCCGCTTGTAGTTTTTGACAAAGTGCTTCCTTACCCAATGAGGCAGCCTTGCTGGTAAATGCTGATTGACCTTGGCTAAATAATTCTTTAGACGCTGGTTTGCCTTTTTTCGCCATGCATTGCTGTGAATCTTGCTGAAACCGCCAGGCGTAATACGTAAATTGGCATTCAGCTATCGCTTTGGTAAACAAGCCATCCATTTTTATTAAGTCATCACATGGGTCAGCCTGCACGGTTTTTGCGCAAAGCAGAAGAACGAGGGCATAAGCACAGCGTGCTCGCATGGGAAAAGGTATATGAATCATAGTTTTATCCGATTTTTACTAAAACAGTCGCCTAGACCTGAGTTTATCCAAAACGCCAGAACGCCACAGCCTAACTATTTCTGAATGTAACCGAGGGTAGCCAAATGTAACGTTTCTCTGCGAGTCGGAATGAGCGTCTTACGATGCATTCGCGTCAACGAATTAAGGGTTTTTTCTGAGACGCGCTAATTATCCACTCATGTATTCAAGGGAGTTATTATGAAAAAGCTAGTCTTGTTATCCAGCCTGATCCTCGCATCTGCAGGTGCTTTTGCCGAAACAGCTAAAAGCGATGCGCCCGCCACCGCGCCGACTAAAGCGGCCGCGCATGATGCTACCAAGACCACGCATGCTAAAGCCACGCACGGCAAAGACGCTGCAGCAAAATCTAAATCAACCGATGCCAAGCCGGCCGAGATGGCACCCGCCGACAAGGCTAAGTAAGTCAATTTGTTGTAACCCTCGTAGTGGTGAAGTAAATCCGTCTTTTAGGGATCGCAGCTTACATGCCGCGATCCCTTTTTCTTTTCCAGTCCAGTCAACAGACTGTCTATTCGTCGATGTTTCTCGACTGGGATTACAATCGAGCGCATGAACACCGATCACCCTATCAAATTATCCATGCTGGATCTGGTACCTGTACGTGAGGGCGCCAGCATCTCTGATGCACTCTGGCAGGCACAACGCACAGCGCAGCACGTGGAGAATCTTGGCTTTACTCGCTACTGGGTCGCGGAACATCACAATCTTCAAGGTGTGGCCAGTTCGGCAACGGCAGTTTTGGTGGGTCATATTGCGAGCGGTACGAAACGCATCCGTGTTGGTTCCGGTGGGATTATGTTGCCCAACCATGCGCCGCTGACGGTGGCGGAGGCATTCGGCACCTTAGCTGAGCTGTATCCCGGGCGTATCGATTTGGGTTTAGGACGTGCTCCCGGAACCGATTCAATAACGATGCGTGCTTTGCGCCGCGATCGTGTCGAAACAGAAGACGATTTCCCGCGCGATGTCGCCGAATTACAGGCTTTATTGGCACCGACTGTACGTGGTCAGCGTGTCGTCGCCTTACCGGGCGCAGGTACGCAAGTGCCTATATGGCTGTTGGGATCGAGTTTGTTTTCTGCGGCACTAGCGGCTGAACGTGGTTTGCCCTTTGCGTTCGCGTCGCACTTTGCGCCACGGTTTTTGATGCAGGCGATCAGTTTGTATCGTAGTCAGTTCAAGCCTTCAGAATCGTTGCAAAGTCCTTATGTGATGATAGGTGTGCCTTTGGTGGCTGCGGCAACGGATGAGCGGGCGCATTATCTTGCTAGTAGCGTGTTTCAACGTATTTTGGGAATACTCACAGGCCATCGGCGTCCACTGCAGCCACCTCAGCCGGGTTTCATGGAATCTTTGTCAGAGGACGAGCAGCGAGGTATTGCAGGATTTCTGGGTGCTGCGGTGATTGGAAGTCCTGACACAGTACGCGAAGGCTTGATGCAATTGCAACAAGCTACGCAAGCAGATGAAATTATGCTGACGTGCGATATTTATGAGCCTGAACTGCGTCTGCAATCGTTAGATATTGCTGCCACGTGTATGGAAAGTGTGGCTGCTTGATTTTTTTGGTTCTTTGTTTTTATTTTCTGTTTTTCTTCGCGCACTTTTTTCAAAAAAGTACTGACCCTAAAATTCATTCGCCAATCTTATCCACAGTTTCGGTGGGTATCTCTGTGGATTAATCCACATCAATCGTGACAAGTAGTTGATTTTTCTCGACTAAAATGAATTGCGCAAAATCAGATCAACTGTGAGTATTCATGCCTCATTTAGAGGCAAAGAACATTAATCGAACTACAATCAGCAAACAAAACCCTTATTTACGGGTTATGCCTTCGGGTAAAGTAAACGCGTTTTGATAGTCATCAGAAGAAAAAAATGCGTCGTTCTCAAGATATGCCAGCAACATGTCAGTCGCATCAACCCCCCAAAAAGCATTGCCATTCACGGTCGCGGTGGGTACTCCAAAAACACCGTGTGCGATCGCTTGCTCACCATTGCGGCGCAACGCGGTTTTAACTTCTTGCGTGTTGAGCGCCGTTTCATCGATTGAAAATTCACTCAGTAGTGATTGCCACGCGTCGTGATCCGTTGGTAAATGACCATCCTGCCAAGCGAAATTAAACAGACGATCAATGACCTCTGGCGTTGCGCCGGCGGCGATCGATAATCGCAATAAAGGCAGCGGATTAAACGGATGTGCCGAGGGTAAACGCAATGAAATGCCTTCGCGCTTAGCGATCCACAGGCAATGGGCATAGGTCCAGCCGCGTTTGGGTGGAATTTCTACGGGGCCTTTGTTATCCCAATGGCTTAGCAATCCCGCAAATAGCAGTGGATAAGGGGTGACAGTGACGTGCGAAGCCTCACGCCGCAACTTGTGCCACTGCAGATAAGCAAATGGCGAGATGAAATCAAAGTACCAATCAATACGTGGATTCATCGCGGACCTAAAAATTAATGACGCTCATTTTCGGGCAAGCAGTAGGTCGGCATATCGCAATCAGTACAGTTGCATTGGTTACGAACGAATGCCATGCATTTGCCAGGCCCACGCGTTTCAATCATGCCCAGCGTGATGGGATTAGTGGGGTTTGCACACTCTGTTTGGAGGCGAGTTTCAAGCGCCGCTTTTTGTTCAGAGCTGAGTTTACCGCTGCGAACAGCGTGAATAAACGTCATCGTGCCACCATTGTCGATTGCCATGGGTCGATCAATCGACTTATCGGCAGCTAGGGAGTAAACATCGCTCGCCAAAAGAGAAAAAAATAAACAGAGCGAAAAAAAACGTTTCATGATTAAGCCCGGTTACTCCAGCATATCCGACCAAATAGTGCGTGCCCAGGTATTGGCATAGCTGCCTTCAAGCTCAGTCGGTGCTGTGGATACACCTCCTGAACCTTGCACGACTTTGTACGTACGTTCATTCGCGATGTATTCATGAACGCTGGCGACATGCACCACATTTTTATCGTCGATAAAGCTGTAGCAAGTGTTGGTTAACACGGGTGACGGATTAATCTCCAGCCCGTTAAGTTGTGCCACCACTGCGGCTGCAGCGACGTTGGCGTGATTATTCGCCATGTGGCCACTCTTAGGCATCAACTGAGCGACTTGAATGGCATCACCAATGACAAATACATCTTTCGCAATACTCGATTCAAAACTTTGGTAGTTCACACCACACCAGCGATTGTTGGCTAGGTTTGCCAAGCCAGTCTGTTGCGCGATTTTTCCGGCGCGCATGGCGGGTAGTGCGTTGATGACATCAGCTTTAACGTCGCCTTGTACATCAAATTTAATTAGTCCTTCTTTGGCTGAAACGGCAATCGCTTTATGTTGATTGCGATATTCAACGATGCCTTTGTAGTTATCTTCCCAGGCTTTTTTGAAGAGAGCGGGCTTAGAGACGACATCTTGATTCGCATCCAGCACCAACACCTTACTTTTAGGTTTGAAATTCTTGAAATACCACGCTACTTGGCATGCACGCTCATACGGTCCAGGCGGGCAGCGAAAGGGTGCTTCGGGAATCGTAATCGCATACACACCACCATCCGGCATGGATTCAAGTTGTTTGCGTAATGCCAGTGTTTCAGCTCCAGCTTTCCATGCTTGCAGTATTTGGCCGCTGGCATGCGCTTCAGGCAAACCTTCAATGCTGCCCATGTTCAACTCGATACCGGGGGAGAGCACTAACTTGTCATAACTAATTTGAGAGCCGTTAGAGAGTGTAATGCTACGCCCGGTCGTATCAATCTGAGTCGCCATTTCGTGAATGATGCGTACGCCATGATTTTTTTCTAACGTAGCGTAGGGGCGACTGATCTCTGATAGCTTACGGCTACCTCCGACCACTAAATTTGAAAGTGGGCAGGAGATAAATTCTTTGTTAGGTTCAACCAGAGTCACATCCAGCTGATTCATCGATAACCAGCGTATGTATTTAGCGGCAGTAGCGCCACCGTAACCACCACCGATGACAACGACTTTCGCTCCGCGCATAGCGAACGCCGACACGCTGCCACCCAGTAATGCCAGACTGACACCGGCTTGCATAAAGCTTCTACGATTCATCATCATGACCTCAGGGTTGCTGGCTGGCGAAGTAGCTGGCCAGCAGTCGAATTTGTTCTTCCGAATAGCCCTTAGCAAGCTGATGCATGATAGTGGCTGGTCTAGTGCCTGATTTGAAGGCCTGCATTTGCTCAACTAAATAGTCGTTCTTCAGACCTGCTAATTTAGGGATGGAACCACTCGGGATACCTTTGCCAGCTGTGCCGTGACAATTGGCGCACGTGGCGGCCAGACTTTGCGTGTAAAGGACTTGTTGTTCGACGGCGTGTGAGGCGCCAGTGGTCATCAGGGCCAAGACCAATGCTAGTTTGGTCAGTGGGTAGTGTTTCATTTACGGCTCCAGCGGGAGGGTGGGATGTGACGGATAATCGCTCTAGCTAACATGGCGCGGTTACGATCATCGGATGGTCTGATTGTAACCGTAATTCTTGCGCTGATATACTCGGGTCAAATAGCGAATTAAAGCGATTTTAGCCTGCACGCCACCGCAAAGCTTCTGAAAATTCTGAGTAAGCTAATTACATTTTTAATTGCACGTTGAGTTTGATCGTTTATTGGCAGCTTAGTAGCTACTGATATGTCCAACAAAGATTTATCTGGAGTGGTGCTTCATGAAGAAAAAATTCTATTTATTATTTGCGCTTTGCAGTGTCACCGGTTTGGTTCATGCCGATTGGTCTCGTATTGAGCATTCCTCCAAAGAGTTGAGTTTGTATGTTGATTCTGAGACGCGTCTGGATTCCGGACGCGGAACCATTGTGCTGTGGCACTTGGTTGATTTCAAAGCAAATCAGGACTTTAGTGGCTCGCCTTATCGCTCGATCAAAGGGCAAGATGAATACGATTGCGAAAAAGGTATGCGACGCGATATGTTCCATTTGTGGCATCAAGACAGCATGGGTGCTAGCAATATGGTTCATGCTGCCTACAAACCAGGTCCTTGGACGACACCAACGCAGGGTAGCGTTGAGCAGACACTGATGCGATTAGTGTGCTCCAAATAGTCAGGGACGAGCATTGTTATGGCTGTTAGAAACTTGGTTGGTCGCCTTCTTCACGCACCGGAAAATTTTATTTCCGATGGGCTGATTGACGACATTAGCAAGCACGGTCTAAATGCTGATCGTCGTGACTTTATACGCAAGAGTTTTGCAGCGGCGAGTGCAGCATTGGTGTCAGGTCATGCAGTCGCTGCTGCCGATCATCCTGGTGGAGAAGGTGATCCAGCGATCTTAACGTTGCCTAAACATAGTACGTCGTTGGGGAACCCGGTGGCCCATCTGCCGTATGGTTTACCGTCTAACTATGAATCGAATTTACAGCGACGTGAGTCACCCGGATTAACGCGAAAACGTGAGAGTGGCGTAGCCTTTACACCGTTACAAGGGCTTTTCGGAATCATTACTCCCAGCGGTTTGCATTTCGAGCGGCATCATGCGGGATGGCACGACATTGATCCTGCATCACATCGACTGATGATTAATGGCTTGGTAGCCAAGCCTAAGGTTTATACCTTGGGCGATTTGATGCGTTTGCCGTCTGTATCGCGCATGCATTTTATTGAATGCGGCGCGAATACCGCCATGGACTGGGCGTCACCTGCGCTACCGTCAGTGCAGTACACCCATGGCATGTTGTCGTGCTGCGAATTTACTGGTGTGCCGTTATCGTTGCTATTAGAAGACTGTGGCATTGATAAGCGCAATGCCAAATTTATTTTGGCCGAGGGTGCTGACGGCGCGAGTCTGACGCGCACGATTCCGATTGAGCGCGCACTGGATGATGTCATAGTTGCTTGGGGCATGAACGGTGAAATGCTCAGACCAGAGAATGGTTATCCCCTGCGGCTAGTGGTGCCTGGTGCCCAAGGTGTGAGTTGGGTGAAATGGTTGCGCCGCATTGAAGTAGGTGATGCGCCGTATGCCACGCGTGAAGAATCAACCCAATATACCGATGCGATGCCGGATGGTTTGTCGCGTCAATATTCGCTAATTCAAGAATGTAAATCAGTCATCACTACACCGTCTGGTGGGCAGCGGTTAATGGAAAAAGGCTTCTACAACATCACAGGACTTGCTTGGTCGGGTCGTGGAAAAATTGATCGCGTTGATGTCTCAGTCGATGGTGGTAAGAATTGGAAAACAGCCCGATTAGAATCACCCGTGCTTTCCAAATGCCTGACGCGTTTTAATTTCGATTGGGTATGGAATGGCAAGCCTGCCATTTTGCAGTCACGTGCGATCGACGAGACAGGTTATGTTCAGCCTAAACTCGCTGAATTGCGTTCGGTGCGTGGTACGCGCTCGGTGTATCACAACAACGCTATTCAATCCTGGCGTGTCGAGGCAGCGGGTGGAGTGGTCAATGTTCAAATTTCTTGATCGCGTAATTTTTCTACTTTGGTTGTGTTGCGTACAGGCGCATGCACAAACTTTTCCTTCGATTGGTCGTGCTGCGACGGTCGCTGAAATTGCGGCATGGGATAGCGATGTGCGACCTGATTTTCGTGGTCTGCCGGTGGGGTCAGGTAGCGTTAGCCAGGGAATGAAGGTGTGGGAAAAAAAGTGTGCATCATGTCATGGTGCGTTCGCTGAATCACCGGCTGTTTTTCCACCCTTGATTGGTGGTACGACAAGTGCTGATATCGAGCGTGGTCGTGCTGCTGGTTTGACGGCGGTCACAGAAAATTCTAAAACAACTATCATGAAGTTGGCGACGGTATCGACGTTGTGGGATTACATACGTCGCGCGATGCCATTCGATGCGCCGAAGAGTTTATCTGTCAATGAAGTGTATGCGACGACAGCGTATCTTTTACATCTGGCGGATATTCTTCCGGCGGATTTCACGCTCACTGAAAAAAATATCGCGCAGGCTCAGTTAAAAATGCCTAACCGTGACGGCATGAGTACTGCCCATGGCATGCTAGATGTGAAGGGTAAGGGCGATGTCACCAGCCTGGCGTGCATGAACGATTGTTACGTGAATGAGCAATCGTTAGTTGTGTTACCTCCCTCAGTCAACGGCCTTAACGGTAATCTCGCCGAGCAAAATCGTAACTACGGTTTGATTAGAGGCGTAGATACAAGCACAAAGCGATAACGTCTCGCGCGCGCTGCGCTCTGCAGAAGGTGCCCTATCAGTGGCACAATGCATAAAAATCATTGATGGAGATATGAATTGGATCAGAGTCGACGCGACGCTATGCGCATTGCCTCGGGCTTAGCGATCGCTTTTAGTGCTGGGTTGCTAAAACCCTCCGAGGTGTTTGCTGAAGTAACTGAGGTCGCGGAGGTCGCTTGGGGTTCGGACTGGAACGGCGCGGTTTACTCCGCTAAAAGTCTCGAGGCTTTTGTGATCGCCATGAATGGCGATACCACAACCCCCAACACACCAAGAACCGTGACAGAGCGTGGTCGCGCTCCGGGATTAAGTGCAGCGCCCAAAAATCAGCTCATCATTGATGCACCTGAGCTCGCCGAAAACGGTACGAATGTACCTGTCACACTTACGAGCAAAATTCCTAAAACAGATTTCATTGCGCTGCTGGCGGATTTAAATCCCAATCCCGTGTGTGTTGGCTTTCATGTCTTGCCGGATAACGAGCCCTCGTATTCAGTTCGCATTAAGGTGGCTGAGACATCAGGAATAGTGGCTGTCGCGCGCTCAGAAGGACGATGGTATTACGCCATTCGCGACATCACCGTTATGATCGGAGGCTGCCTTGGGTGAGCCTATGCGTGTGCGCGCCGTGCATAACAACGGCGTTGTCGAAGTTAAAGTGCTGATGAAGCATCGTATGTTGAGTCGTTTATCGTGGAGTACGGAGGGTCAATTGATACTTCCGCATTTCATACAAACCTTGCGTGGTAAGTGCAATGGTCGACCTGTGTTGCATGTTCACTTTGGTGGATCGGTAGCGCGTGATCCCTATTTTTCATTCAAGTTCAGAGGCGGGAAGGTCGGGGACAAGGTAGAAATTACCTGGGTCGATACCGAAGGTGACAGCCGTACGGATGAAACTCTCGTCACATAAGTTTTTTAATAAGCTGCAGCGCAGCAAAGCGACTCTGTTTATATCTTCATCCGCCGGATTAAAAAACCCGTAAGGCCAATGTAAGTCGCGGAATCGATGAGAAGCGCGCACATAAATTCCTTGCTTGTACTAGCTGACTTCCCAAGTCATTGATTTAATTCAGTTCAAAAAAACAATCCCTCCTCAATCAGTCAATAAACAAGGATTTATAGCTGAGCGGCGTATCAATAAATTATCAAGTAATTATCAATTGAACTGGTGATAAAGGGTCTCGAGCGCTGCGCAAGACGAACTTTTTACTTAAAATTTTTTTGCGAAGTCAACAATGTTGGTGATGTATCAATAAAGCGCTAGGTGGGTTTTATTGATTTTGCTAAATATCGGTGCTATATAGACACATGCGTAAAAATTTCGTCCAAAAAGGCAACACTTTTGGGGCGAGCAAAGGCTACGCGGAAGCAAGACGCCCACTGCAATTTCCCCAAGAAGGACATGCAGAAAGGTGACGATGGGCAGAA
>CANGFL010000006.1 GCA_947453015.1 Oxalobacteraceae bacterium
GACGCGCTAAATCAATCGCTGCCGCTAATCCCACCGGCCCTGCACCCACCACCACCACCGGTAAATGCATCGGTGGCTTCTGCCCAAAATCTGCTGGTCGCTGGTAGGGACATTTCAGATGTTGATAATCTGGCTGCATGCATAGTCTCGTCTGGATACTTACTGTTGCAGCGCGTGCCACATCTCTTTATCACGCTCGGCCGTCCAGATTCGCGGATGCTTAATACCCTTGGCTTCATCCACAGCGCGTGTCACATCAAACGGAAGACAATGCTCGTAAATAAATACATGGCCAAATTTTGCATCCATGTAGGAGCGCACATGAGCCATCGCCGCTTTCAGATCATGTCCAGCTGCGACTGCCTCTTTTGCACTCGACAGTAGTGTGGTCACAAAATCACGTGTGTAATCCAGTCCCGCATTCACCTGCTCTGGATTGAGTAATGCAGGACCACGTCCCGGCACAAGTTTTTGTGCGCCCATGGATCGCAAGACTTCCAGCGTCGCTGGCCACTCTTCTAATTGCGCATCGCCGGTATAAGCAGCCGCTTCGTACTCGACCAAATCACCAGAGAACAATACTTTTTGCGAAGGAATCCAAACTATCGTGTCGCCTTTGGTATGCCCCATACCGACATGCATAATTTTGACTTCGAGTTTACCCATAAATAGCGTCATTTCACGCTCGAACACCAAAGTCGGCCAAGTCAAACCAGGCACCGACTCCACTCCAGCAAACAAACGAGGAAATCGATCGATTTCCGATTTCATATCGTGTTCGCCACGCTCAACAATCAGTTCATACGTGCCACGCGATGCAATGACCTGCTGCGCTCCTTCATCGAAATAGGCAGACGCACCTAAGACGCGAACCGCATGGTAATGCGTCAACGTTACGTACTTGATGGGTAAATCAGTGATCTCACGTATATGTGCAATCAGCGACTGCGCCATGATCGGGGTCGCCGTGGTATCAATCACCATGACAGAATCATCGCCAATAATCACGCCCGAATTCGGATCGCCCTCGGCGGTATAGGCATACGCGTTGTCCGACAACTTAATAAAACTAGTTTTCTTTTCCTGCAAATCAGCTTGCGATGCAAAAGGCTTGGCACTCATGAATGTCTCCGTAACAAGAACGCGTAACCGATAGTGAATAACCATCTGCGTCACGAGCCTGATGATTGAATGGCAGTGCCGGGTGCAAACGCATCGTCGCAATTAACGTTAAAACGCGTCGTTACACTAGGCAGCGAGTGAAACCGAGGGTAAGATAGAATTCGTTTTAGGTCAATCCGTTTGTTATTAACGAATTATTCCGAGTGGTTGACTATGTTAGTAAAATGAAATCGGCATGACTGACCAACCCAAAAATACTGCTGAAAAAAGTCGTCGAGGCATACAGTCCATCGAGATCGGCGGCCGCCTGTTGACCACGCTAGTTGAAGAAGGCAGCCCCATGAGTCTCGGTGACTTAGCCAAAAAAGCAGGCATGCCATCGGCCAAGGCCCACCCTTACCTAGTGAGTTTTAGCAGCTTTGGCCTGATAGAACAGGATCTGCTCACCGGTCGCTACGAGCTTGGACCCTTCGCGCTGCAACTCGGTTTAATCAGTCTTCAACTGTTAGACCCTGTACGAATTGCTATCCCGATGATTACTCAACTGGCCGCCGAAATCGACCAGACGATAGGGTTGTCGGTACTCGGCAATCAAGGGCCGACCATTATCTATATTGCGGAATCCAGTTACCCTATTCACGTCAACATGCGCACCGGTACGGTGATGTCGATTCAATCAACCGCCACGGGGCGCGTATTCGCTGCCTTCCTGCCGCCACGTCAGGTTGAACGTATGCTTTCGCAAGAAAAACGTAATGGCATCGCAGCTGCATTCGGTGCGCAAGGTGTAAAAGCCGATACGCTTGAGAGCTTGTTAGCGGATGTACGCAAACGAGGGATGGCGCGTGTGCAAGGAGAACCCATCCCCGGAATCAACGCTATCTGCGCGCCGGTGTTTGAGCACACTGGCGCGATTCGGCTGGGTATTACGGCGATTGGACCCGCCGGAAGTTTCGATGCCAACTGGAGCGGAGTGATTGCAAAAAAAATAAACACTTGTGCAAAAGCGATCTCACTTCGCCTGGGTTTCCAAGACCCTTAACTACCTCACGCCGCTAGTACGTAATGCGGCGGGCAGCAAATCCTCATTTCCGGTACGATCTACTGTAGTGATTGACGCATGAGGTGTACATGAAATCGATCTTAGCAAGTCTGCTCATGGTTGTGCTGTCTCAGCCCGTCTTAGGCGCTGAGTGGAAACTGATTTCCGAGACTGAAGATAAAGACAAAACGGTCAGTTGGTATGTTGATATGACCAGCATCGTGCATGAGGAAGAGTACCTGCGTGCCTTCCTCAGAACCACATGGTCAGTGCCACAATACGCCCCCGATAACACGCCCTATCAGTCGTCGACCTATCTGAATTATTTTGATTGCGGCTCAGGCAAAATTGCTTACACCGGCAACGCCTACTATCGCGCTATGGAGCCGGCTGGGAAACCACTGCATCAAGAGCCGGAAAATCCAGTAGAAAAACTTAAATTTCAAACGGTGAAACCCGGCTCGGCGGGTGAAGCCAGAATGAAATTTGTTTGTAAATTTCGCTCGAAAAATTTCTTAACTCAACGATCGATCAATTCACCTGCTGGCTAGCACGATCGCAATGTAGCTAGCTTGCGCGCCAGTCATTATTCAGTTTGGAAAAATAAGCACAAAAAAACCGCAGCTTGAGCTGCGGTTTTTTTTTGATCGGTCTACATATTAAACGCGGCGTTTGTATTCACCGGTACGTGTATCGATTTCAATCTTATCGCCCTGCCCCACAAACAAAGGCACGGATACTTCAAAACCTGTTGCGATTTTCGCTGGCTTCAAAACCTTACCTGAAGTATCACCTTTAACAGCGGGTTCGGTGTAGGTAACTTCGCGCACGACCGTGGTTGGCAACTCAACCGAAATGGCCTTTTCATTGTAGAACACCACTTCGCACACCATGCCATCTTCGAGGTAATGAATAGCATCGCCCATGTTTTCCGATTCAACTTCATATTGGTTGTAATCGACATCCATGAACACATACAACGGGTCAGCAAAATACGAATACGTTGCTTCTTTACGATCTAAGTTAACGACGTCAAATTTTTCATCTGACTTGTAAACAGATTCCAAACCCGCCTCGGTCAGCAGGTTTTTCATTTTCATCTTGACCACAGATGCATTGCGGCCAGATTTAGAGAATTCGGTTCTGATCACGACCATAGGCTGACCGGAGACCATAACGACATTACCAACGCGGATTTCTTGGGCGGTTTTCATAGTGATTATCTGAAGTAACTGAAGTGACGAACCCACGAAACTAAACAAAAGTCTTGAAAGGGATCAGTCATTGAAAAACCGCGAGATTTTACCTGATTTTGCCCGCGAACCGAATAAGTTGAGCCGATAACTCGTCCACCGATGCCACATGCGCCGACCAGTGCTTGTAATACGGCGGCAGCGCTGGCCGTGCTTTGCTAAAGGCGGACCAATCTAAATGGGCACCGACCTCACCATTCCAGGCCTGCCAAAAAGCCTTCACAGCCTGTGCATTCTCTTCGCTCAGGCCATGACAATGAAGATCGAGGAAAGCCGCCAGCTTAATCAGATGCGCATCCTCTGATTGTTGGTACAACTGCCAGACAAAGGGCTGTTGGGCCCAGTGGGCGCGAACCAGAGTGTCTTCTCCCCTAACAAAATTGACATCACAACTCCATAGCAAGCGGTCATAGTCATCGGGATGCAAGAAAGGAATAATTTTTATCGTTAGCTGACCTGTGGTCACTTCTCTACCAACGGATAAATCATTCCCCATGATGTGAGTTAAGGCTTTTGTAGCCACACCTTCGGGTACCACACACAGCGTGGGTGGCCCCAAACGCATCGCATTAAATAACTCATCTACCGGTGCATGCTCATAACAAAACAGTGAAACTAAAAAGCTTCTAAGGCCAACATCTATCTCTAAATTTTTCAAAAATGCTGCACGAGACTCAGCATCAAATGCAGCGCGCGCTTGCATCAACCCATCTTCTCTAAGTAAGCCACCTGATTCGGATACAAAACCTGGAAAAAAGAAATACTGCGTGAGCGATAAACGTGGATGCGGTGATGGCAAACCATGACTTTGCACAGCCCATGATTCAGCCGACAAATACTCTAGATTGATCCATACAGGAATTGGGCTTGCTTTAGCCATGCGATTAAGCATGGCATCCGAGAGTCGACAAGCAAATGCTTCAATCACTAATTCAGCCGGCTGATAATTCAACTCCGTTTGATCATTCCAAGCGATGACCTGAAAGTCATCCAACCATTGCTCAGTTAAATGTGCATTCAACGATGGTTGCAACCGCTTCAGACACGATAAATTATTAATCCATAACCGAACCGATAAACCACGCGCAGTCAGTGCGCGCGCTAACCGCCAGCTAACGCCCGCATCACCGAAGTTATCAATCACCTCGCAAAAAATATCAACTGTCTGTAGTGAATTCATAGTGTGGAATTCATAGGAAGCAATTCGAACAAACCTCAAACATAGGCATCGAGTCAGTTCAGCCAAGCGCTGACATAGTGTCTCCGATTATCAGTGACAAACATTTTTTTTCATACCATGGCAAACTGTAGTGACGTTAGGCTAGTAATCCCCCCGCGAATCTCCACAATAGTTCAACAACGAGGCTTTGATGAAACGATTTTTTTTATTTCAGGCTTTAATTAGCCTGTTGGTTGCTGGCCCTGTTATCGCAAAAGATGCCGATATGTGCGGTGAATATACCAGTGTCGACATCGGCGAAACCCGCGTCGAGATGGGCAGCAAAGCGACGTTCATCCATTTTCGTTCGGCGACCCAAATGTTTGCCACGGAAGGCTCACGTTTTCACCAACTCAGCGGCCAATGTACAGGCGGTGCCATGGTGTACGCAGATGGTGGCGTTGAGGCCGAGGGACTGTGCGCCGTCGAAGACACCGAAGGTGATGTGCTGACGTATGCATTCACCCAAGGTCGCTCGGCACGTGAAGGCAAATTCATGCGCAAAGGTGGCACGGGTAAATTTGCGAATGCTCACGAAACCGGTTGGTACAAACCGATTAGTCTGAATGGTGAAGTCACTACAGGGAATTGGGGCGGCAAAGGCACGTGTAAGTGAAGTCCCTACGATAAATAGTTTCAGTCATCACTACGATGACTGAAATATCTTTGCTCTTTTAGGCTTCTGCTGCAGCCTGACGTAATGCTTGTTCAAATACTTCCGCTGGCTGCCCGCCTTGCACAAGGTATCGCTCGTTGATAATCACTGCAGGAACTGACTGTATGCCTCGTGATAAATACAGCTGCTGACTTTGTCTAACTTCGTTGCGAAATTCATCGCTACTCAAAATATCCGCCGCACGTGTGCGATCTAAACCTGCACGCTCTACAGCATCTAACAACACGGCATGACTCGAAGGGTTTTCGCCCAACGTGAAATAGGCCTCAAGCATGGAGCGTTTTAATTTGTGTTGCGCTTGACTGCCGTAGTCAACATCCGCCCAATGCAGCAAACGATGAGCGTCGAAGGTATTGTAAATACGCTTGCGACCGGCCTGATTAAAATGAAAGCCTACCTCTGCTCCACGCTGCGCAATACGTTGCTGATTGACGGCCACCTGTTCAGGCGATATCCGGTATTTATGCGTAAGGTGCTCAACAATATCTTCACCTTCGGATCCCATGTGAGGGTTTAACTCAAACGGCTGAAAATGGATTTCTACGTTAGCCTGATCTTTCACGCTCGCTATGGCTTGTTCAAGCGAAGCTAAGCCCACAGCACACCAAGGGCAGGCAATATCGGAAACAAAATCAATGCGTAGTGAGTTCATTTATTAGCAGTCAAGCAAGGGAAGATGAGGAAGATGCTAGCACGAGTCTCTGTGCGTGAGCTAAGCAAGCCGGTATGATGTTGAAAATCTGAATTTCGATAACCTGCTTAAAAGTCATCTCACCATGAAATCGTCACTGATCTGCGCCGTCCTTCTGACATTCGTATCCTACTCTGCTATCGCAGCAGACCAAGCCACACCTATGGCTGATATTGAACCCATGCCTGTCATGGTCCCCAAAGCGGCAATCACTGCGCCAAACCCGGCTGAAGAAGCCACTGTTCAGTCTGGGGCGGCACTCGATGACTTTTCATTTGCGGCCAAAAGCGCAAACAATCAGCCCACGGGCGACGAGCAGAACAGTAGCGAAATCACAGAGTCGCAAAGGAAATTACTCCATCTGCAAGAATTCTGATCACGGCTTTGCCCTGCAGGTCAGTTACTCGGCCTGAGCTTCGCTGCTAAACTACATATGAAAATAACATGCAAAGTTTTCAAAAATGAAACCATCTTCCAGCCGAAAAGGTATGAGCATTGCCAGCTCGGTACTGGGTTCGGGCACGCGCCTGCAAGGAACACTTCAAGTTGAAGAAAGCATACGCATTGATGGCCGATTAGAAGGCAACATAGAGCAATCGGACGGCAAAGATCATTGGGTAATCATCGGCCCAACCAGCGAAATTATCGGTGACATCCACGCGCAAAATGTACGCGTTGCTGGCAAGATCATCGGTAACATTTTCGCTAGTGGTAACGTGGAATTAGCCAACGGTGCTGAAGTGCGCGGCAATATCAAACACAATGCCATTACCGTTGAACCAGGCGCGAGCGTGCATGGGCAATTGATCGCGAATGATCATGACGAAGCCCCTGTAATAAAACCCACTCCTCCTGCCATTACCGATTCAAGCAGCTAACTACTGCTCGCGTCAGGCACCAGACTCACAAACTCATCTGCATGCCACTCCACATACAAACCACCATTTTTATGATCTGCATGGCCTATTTGGCCTTGCACGGCGCGATATGGTTTGCACTCTCTGAACAGCGTAATGCGCAAGTACGTCTTTGGTGTATCTCGGGACTGGTTAGCGGTCTATCGGTCGTGTTGCTATCTTTGCGTGAGCAGGTTGGCGATTTTATGTTCATCTATGTAGCACAGCTATTGATGTTAATCGGGAACGCTGGACGTCTGATTGCATTGCGCATGTATTTACTTGAGCGATTAGGTCCTGCCATCATCGTGCATAGCATAGCGGCTATCTGTTATTTTTTGTGGATCACCAGCGCCTATGAAGCCGGAACATCCAATACAACGCTTGCAATAATGTTCTTTGGCTTTTATACCTTGCTTTGCTTCGATTATTTTCTTGTGGGTTACACCGTGTACCCTCGACTTGCCACCTTGGGCCCACGGCTATTGATGATGGGTGGACTAACGCTTTGCATCTCGCTAGGCTTTAAAACCTTGATGATGATGGCAGATCTGGGGGCCAAGGACATCTACGACCCCGGTATTGATCAGTATGTGATGATCGCAGGACAGTTCATTGCTATCACTCTTATCAACATCGGATTTTTGCGCATATTTCTCGATTTACGCGAACAAAAAAACGTCAAAATTGAACGTAACCTAGCGGCAGCCGAAGCTGAAGCAGCCATGCTGGAACGGCACCGCAGCGAATTACAAAATTTGCTCATCGAACGTGAAGAAATCATCCGCCAACTGACTCTCTCAAATAAAACAGCTGGCATGGGTGCGTTGGTTGCCAGCCTTGCACATGAACTCAATCAACCTCTGTGCGCGATACGATTAAATGCTCAACTAGTCGAACGCAAACTCAATATGCCGGAATTAGATGTTAACGGCGCTCGTAAATTTTTAGATTCCGTGATTATGGATAATCGGCGTGCGGCCGATATCATCACAAAACTCCGTGGGATGTTTGAAAACTCTGATCGTGAACACGGACGCGTAAATCTCGACGAAGTTATTAAAGATACGCTTGCACTGGTTGCACCTCGCGCCAAGGAAGAACAAGTGACCCTACATGCACAACTTGCTACTGGTTTTTCTATTCAAGGCGATGCCACTCAACTACAACAGGTGATACTGAATTTACTAAACAATGCTTTCGACGCACTGGATGCGCTCGATACACCGAGAACGATTACTACACTGAACAGTCAAGAAAATTTACCCAAAATTATCAGCATACGCAGCGAACTCAATGATGATCGACTGCTGCTACACGTAGAAGACAACGGCATAGGCATACCCGACGAGTTGCAATCCTCAGTTTTTGAGCTATTCAAAACGAATAAAGCTCAAGGTATGGGCGTTGGGCTATGGCTATCAAAAACAGTCATCAATGCGCATCGTGGTGATATCCGTTTCACCAGCACACCGGGAGAAGGCACGCTGTTTGAAGTAAGCCTGCCAACCCACTAAGACAGCTTCAACCGAACGTGGCACCCGTGCTAATCTATAATTAATTCTGCTTCCGCATCCGTAATGACTTACCTGAGAACGCGATGACTAAAACAAACCGCTTTATGATCCGCTCGGTCCTTGCCTGTGTGCTGGGTTTAGCCCTGCTTTCTTCTGCTGAGGCCACCGTCTATCACTGCACTATTAAAAGAATACGTGGCAATGATTTCGTCTGCCGCGAATTCCCCAATCTATGTAACTTTGTTTTTATCGTCGACGAAGCAAACAAAAAAATATCTCGTAAAGATGAGGAAGAAAAGAAACTAGTCAAAGTTACGACAGACAAATGGGATGAAAAGCTGATTATTGCGCATGAAGACCAGAATCGAATCGATAATCGCTTCATCGAGCAGTACTACTACAAGATTGAGCTTGGCTCGGGTAATTTTTTGATGGCCAACGAATACATGACAAACACTGGCCGCTATCTGACACAAGAAGATATCGATCTGGCAGATAAGAAAAGTTTTTCTTACAATAAGCCCAAACTTTTTTCTGAAAAGGGCAGCTGTAATTTGAAGGCAAAAGACTGAGTTAGTGAGTGGCTATGTTCGCATAGCACAACAACTCGCAACAACTCAGAATAACTCTCCCAGCTGTTTCACTGTCTCTATACGGAACGGCGATCACCGCCGATAAGCTTATGTCGACTCAAGCAGTTCGCCGCTATCGCTATTACGATCTCTTGCTGGTGGCCTTTGTCACCGTACTGCTTTGCTCGAATCTGATCGGTGCTGGCAAAGCAGCCGTTATTACCCTACCCGTGTTGGGCGAAGTGACGTACGGTGCTGGCATACTTTTTTTCCCTATCTCTTACCTGTTCGGCGACATACTCACTGAGGTCTATGGCTACGCACATGATAGGCGTGCGGTATGGGCAGGATTCGCCGCATTGGCATTTGCTGCAGTGATGTCGTTGGTCGTGGTGTCGCTTACGCCAGCCGGTGGCGATTACATGAACAACTACCAACAAGGTCTGGAAACCGTTTTTGGAAATACCTGGCGCATCGTGATTGCATCGATTACAGCCTTTTGGGCTGGCAGTTTAGCTAACGGTTATGTCATGGCCAAAATGAAAATCTGGAGTGATGGTAAGCATTTGTGGCTGCGAATGATAGGCTCAACCGCCGTCGGTGAAGCTCTGGATTCATCGTTGTTTTACATGATGGCTTTTTATGCGATCTGGCCAACCGAGCAAGTTATCTCCGTCGCCATCGCTCAGTACTTCTTGAAAACCGGTTGGGAAGTCATCATGACACCAGTGACCTATCGCATTGTGAACTGGTTGAAGCGTCAGGAAGAAGAAGACTACATGGATATAGGAACAGATTTCACACCATTTCGTGTGCGCGTGTAGTTCAATCAAATAAAATCAAATTCAATCAAACAAAAACGCCCTTGCTTCAGCTAAGAAGCAAGGGCGCTATCGCAACAGCTGACGATTAGTTAATACTCTCGATCAGACAATTTTTTCTACTGCAGTTGCAAGATGCTGCACCGTGCGATCGATGTTCAAGAGCTTTTCCAAACCAAACAAACCAATTCGGAAGGTACGGAAGTCAGCGCGCTCACCGACTTGTAGCGGCACACCCGCTGCTGTCTGTAAGCCTAAGGCCATAAACTTTTTGCCGTTCTGAACATCAGGATCGGTGGTGTAACTCACCACCACGCAAGGCGCCTGAAAACCCGGTGCTGCCACGCTAGTAAACCCTTTTGACTCCAGCAATTTACGTACTTTAGTACCCAGCTCTTCCTGATTTTTTTTCAGGTTCGCAAAGCCAGCTGCCTGCGTTTCTTTCATCGTGTCACGCAATATGCGTAACGAATCGGTAGGCATCGTGGTGTGATAGATGTGTGAGCCTTTTTCATAGGTCTCAGTGATCTGCAACCATTTTTTCAAATCACATGAATAGCTGGTGCTGGTTGTGGCATCGATTTTTTGTCGTGCACGCTCGCTCATAGCGATCAATGCGCAACAAGGTGAGCTGCTCCAACCTTTTTGGGGAGCGCTAATAACCACGTCAACTTTCGAGGCCACCATATCGACCCACATCGCACCGGATGCGATGCAATCGAGTACAAACAAACCATCCACAGATTCAACCGCCTCGCCTATGGCGCGCAAATAATCTGGGGGCAGAATCATACCGGCCGAGGTTTCAACGTGAGGGGCGAACACCACCGCTGGTTTTTCTTTGCGAATCCATGCCGTGATTTCCTCAACCGGTGGTGGTGCATACGCACCCTCGAAGCCCTCGGCGGGTTGACGACCCTGAATCACATGCAATTGATCTGAAATGTGACCCATCTCAAAAATTTGAGTCCAGCGATAGCTAAACCAACCATTACGAATCACCAGGCATTTATTGCCATTAGCGAATTGGCGAGCGACTGCTTCCATGCCATAAGTACCGCTACCGGGCACCACTAACGCTGACTTAGCGTGGTAGACTTCTTTAAGAATTTTCGATATGTCCGTTATTACGCCCATAAAGGCTTTTGACATATGGTTTAACGAGCGATCGGTGTATACCACCGAAAATTCGAGCAGTCCGTCCGGATCGACGTTGGGAAGCAAACCTGGCATGGCACATCCTGAAAAATAAATAAGGCCTCATTGGCCCAAATCATGGAGCAAAATAGTACGAAATACTCCGCGCAGATTGCAAGTTTAACAGAGCTGACCTTTGACGCCGTCTGACACGGCTCAGCCAGACATTGATTACGTAATTGGCAATGCGTGCGCGTTATAAAATTCGTCGCAGCAAACGAATGATCAAGCCTATGCTAATGATTTACTTCTGTTTTACTAATAATTTGCTAACAATTTGTTAGCGAAAACATAAAAATTTTTCTTACGAACGGACTACCCCATGCGCGCAGCTATCTACACAACCAAGGGACCCGCAGCCGATGTGCTGCGTGTGATTGAAAAAACTGATCCCGAACCCGCAGCAGGCGAAGTACGCGTCAAACTTGCGTTTAGCGGCGTCAACCCCTCAGATGTGAAATCACGCGCAGGTGTCTCTGCGCGCGGTAGTGGCTATCCTGAAGTCATACCGCATAGCGATGGTGCTGGCACCATCGACAAAATCGGTCAGGGCGTTAATCCCGCATTACTTGGCCAACGTGTGTGGGTATTCAATGGTCAGTGGGATAGGCCTTTCGGAACCGCTGCGGAATTTATTACTTTGCCCGTAGCGCAAACGGTGGAGTTACCTGACGTGCTGTCATTTGAAATTGGTGCATCAATCGCCATTCCACTCATGACGGCAATGCATGCAGTTCAGTCGTGCGGATCGTTGATAGGTAAAACCGTGCTCATACCGGGTGCAGCAGGCAGCGTAGGCTTTTATGCCACCCAACTCGCTCGCATGGCTGGCGCGCACGTGATAGCCATCATCAGTAACGAACAAAAAGCTCAGCTCGCAAAAGATATAGGCGCGCACGACGTCATCAATTACAAAACTGAATCAGTCACCGACAGGGTGCAAGCATTAACCAATAACCGCGGCGCCGATGCCATCATCGATGTCGATGCAGCTACGCATGCACCTTTGTACGGCAGCCTGCTGTCGTTTGATGGTAAAGCGGTTGTGTACGGCTCAAATCAGCCACAATTCAGTATGCCGTTTGGACCGATGATTATGGGTTTCATTAGCATCTATTATTTCATCGTCTACAAACTACCAGCGCATGCCATGCACGAAGTACTCGCAGGTGTTAACGCGGCATTAGCGACGACCGGCTTCAAACATCCGCCCACCAGCATTTATCCCTTGGACGACATCGTCAAGGCGCATCAACAAGTCGAACGTGGAGCCAATGCCAAAGTATTGATTCAGCTATAACCATGGCCGTTGATCATTTCGGCAAAGTCGCAGCGAGCTACGCAGAGCATAGACCGACTTATCCTGCCGGTCTGTTTAGTTGGCTAGCCGAAGAATGTGCGTCACATGACATGGCATGGGATTGTGGCGCGGGAAATGGCCAGGCATCGATTGCGCTGGCCAATCATTTTGGCAAAGTCATTGCGACGGATTTAAATGATTCTCAAATTGCCAATGCTAAAGCGCACTCAAATGTTGAATACCGAGTCGCACCAGCAGAAGCCAGTGGACTGCCCTCTTCTTGCGCCGACATAGTCACGATTGCGCAAGCCTTGCATTGGTTTGATCTGGAAAAGTTTTATAGCGAAGTCAGGCGTGTGCTTAAACCCGATGGGCTGATTGCCGCATGGAGCTATGGCATGATCGTCGTCTCCAATGATGCAACGAATGACTGCTTGCAGCATTTTTATCATCACGTGATAGGCCCGTATTGGCCACCCGAACGACATCACGTGGAAACTGGCTATCGCGATCTGGCTTTTCCATTCGAGCGCATTAAAACACCCCAGCTTAGTATGAATGTTGAATGGACCCTGAATCAATTGCTAGGCTATTTACGTAGCTGGTCGGCATCGGCACGCTATCATACGGCGACCGGTATTGATGCGGTTAATGAACTGAGCCATCAGTTAATCACCACCTTGCCAACTGCTGAAGAGTTCATCGAAGTTCAATGGCCACTATCGATACTCGCAGGCAGATAACGATCAACCGCATAAACATCAAACTAACATTTAGTAGTTAAGGCAAACACAATGCACATGCATTTTATAAAAATCATCCTTCTGACCCTGCTAGGTTTGAGCTCTATGCATCTGCACGCAGAGCCACTCCGTTTTGTATGCCGCGGATGGGCGCCACTTTATCTCAGCAGTTGGACACCGGAAAATCCCATCCCCACTGATTTCGACATGATGAATCTCGAAGCCGATGAATCAACCGGCATGGTGCGGGTTGATCTAGCCATGGTAGGTCGTCTACTGTTCGCTGCGAACATCAGCGACTATGCCGTCAAAGCCTCTATTCCCTACAAACGAATGATGGTGGATGACTTCATCGAGATTATCGATTTTTATTACAACCGACCCAGTGGCGAGATCATCGTTACGGCCATGGAGAAAAAAACACGTAAAGGGCATCCTTTGTTCAAGGGTAAATGCGGACGACTCAAACCGATGAATTTTGAACCCATACCACCGACACCCATTGAGATTAGGTAGTGTGAAGAAAAAATGTGCTTCGGGACGAAATTATAGGAAATACGACTGGCCAAACTTGAATTTTTCTGAAATTAAGGAACCAATTTAAAAAAATGTCTACTGAGATTGTCAAATCTCCAAACTCAGAAGTAACGCCATGTTCCCCATATCCAATCATACGTCTTGCGAAACATCAACTAACACAGTTAAAACATCCAACCCAAGCGCCGCAAAGTTAGTAAGCGACACGCGCATAGTGATGCGATCAGTTTCACCTAAACCGACTTCCGATCTATCTCCGGCAAATAGTGCAGATCTACATCTGAGCGATGCACCCTTGCCCGGAACCATGAAATTCAACGAAGAACAGAAAGCATTCTGGAAAACACATACTCGACCTGAAGTATCAAGCAAAGTGCAAAAGCTAGAAATGCTGAGAACCATCGCTC
>CANGFL010000007.1 GCA_947453015.1 Oxalobacteraceae bacterium
AATTTCGGACCACCCTTACCTGCTTTCATGCCAAACATTCCGTGGCACCAGCTACAACTATTGGCAAAAACTTTTCGCGCTTCTTGGTTAGCCGCATCTTGAGCTTCTTCAGCAAATGCTGCCGAACTTAACAAAGCTACTAAAGCCAAACCCATCAAACTTTTTGTTGCATTGAATCTTTGCATCATACTTACTCCAGAATCTAACTACGACACGTCTCATTTAAAGACGTAAGCATCAAATCTAAAAGCAAAAAGAGAAGCGGCAAGTTTTCACTTGCCGCTTCTCTCAACTCAACATTACTTCAGCGAGTAAACGATCAGCTGACCATTATCAGTCGGCATTTCGCTAAATGGTGAACCAAACAGCGGACCGTAGTTACCAGCCACGTGGCTACCCCAACCAGTCACAACAGCAACGTACTGTTTGCCTTTAGCGGTGTAGCTAATTACGCCGCCGTGGTGGCCGAGACCATTGTTATGGCTCCAGAGCTCTTTACCTGTTTTTGCATCCAAGGCTTGGAATACGCCATCCGCACCCGGAACAAACAACAGATCACCTTTCGTTGACAACAACGATGCCAACACTGGGTATTTGTACTCTACGCGCCAAGCACTCTTACCAGTAATAGGATCACGCGCCTGAATCGTGCCGTAGGCTTGCTTACCTTTTGGATGGGTTGCTGTCCATGATGCGCCGAAATAGTTTTGGCCTGAGAAATCTTTAGGACGCTCAGCCTTAACCACTTCCAGATCAAAACACCATTCCTGAGTCGCTTTGTACATCAGGCCAGTTTTAGGACTGTAGCTACCTGCATTCCAGCTAATAGCGCCGTCAATCGCTGGGCACATATTAGGGAATTTACCTTCGGTGAAATCAACACGACCGATCAGCTCACCTTTTTTGGATACGCCTTTGATGTAGTTGAATGTCTCGCCAATAGCGTAGGCATTTTCAACGTTCAGCTTGTTGCCGCCGCCGAGATTAGCGCCATCGTAAACAAAGATAATGCCGCCCTTGTTAGGGTGAACAACGTAATCTTTGCCGCCTTTGGAAATGCGCATGAACTCACCCACGGCGCTGTCGAAGTCCCAGCCATCATGAGGCATTTCTTGGAAGTAGGACTTCAGCTTGCCTGTATCTGGATCGAGAACGATAACTGAGGATGTGTACAGATTGTCGCCTGGACGTGAACCTTCTGTTTTCCACTTAGCACCAGAGTAGTCGTAGTCAGGTGCTGGATTAGCCGTACCCCACCAAATCGAATTGGTCTTAGGATCGTACTGACCTGTCATCCAACCGCCGCCGCCGCCTGTTTTCCAGGAATCATTGCCCCATGAATCACGGGAGCGCTGGTCACCACCGATAGTGTCAAACTGCCAGACTGTGTCGCCAGTTTCAGCGTTTACAGCGAAGATAGGACCGCAGCAGCCAGACAACTCACCACCGTTTGAACCGATAATCACTTTGTCTTTTACGACTAGCGGAGCGCCGGTAAATCCTTTGTTACCTTTTTCGACGGTCATAACCATCTTGTCCCAAACAGGCTTACCTGTTTTCATGTCCAAGGCAATCATACGGCCATCAACTGTTCCGAGGTAAACCTTGCCGTAGGCAACAGCGATACCGCGGTTGTACGGATTGTAGAAAGTACCCTCACCGCGCTCATTGTCCAGCTTGGCTTGGTAACTCCAGATAGGTTTACCGTTTGTACCATCAAGCGCCCAGACTTTTCCGCTGGCGGAGGTGTAATACAGAACACCGTCAACAGCCAATGGGAAAGATTGAATTCCGCGCTTAGTCGCGTTTGGAGTGTGAATCCATGAAACGCCCAAATTCTTTACGTTGCTTGAGTTGATCTGATCAAGACCACTATGATGGTAACCATCAAACGACTGGTGATACATCAACCAGTTATTGGGATCGTTTTGTGCATTTAAAAGCTTGTTCCATGTGACATCAGCAGTGGCTGAAGCGGCTCCGACCAACATCAGGCTAGTAGCCAGTGCTTTGATTTTAAACTCTAGTCTCTTTGTCATTTTTATAGGCTCCTCTTTGTTTATTGTGAAGGTGCTATTACTACTAAATGTACCGGTGGTTTTTATGCAAAGTACTTTACTCACCATCAAAAGCAAGCGAAGTTAAGATACGTCCTAATGTGATTTATAACAAGAAATAATTTATACCTATGACTTATTTCCTGTTTTGAATTATTAATAGAGCAAGGAAATATATCGTGACGTACCAAGCTACGCCGCACTGCAAAAGATATAGCCCATAAAAATTTTGCGACGCATCATTTATGTTGCTGTGCACACTCAATGAAAGAGCGGTATTTTTGAATTTAATAGGGAATCAGCGTCGCTGCGCGACGCGTGGCTAAGACTTTGGTACCCTGCTATTTATCGGCGCTGATTTAACGACCCGCTTCACAATCAGTGCGCAAAACATTACCCGCACTTTCTTTCGTCCAGCTATCACCATAGCGGCCAAACACCATACGTAACACACCTTCGAGATTTTGCCGCTCAACCGGATCATTAAAAGATCGACTATCTAATTTAGCTAGGGCCTCGTCTTTTTTTATACCGCTCTCGCGCCAAGACATAGCCTCAGAAGCGAATTTTCCAATGTCAGCACAGGTCATGCTCCCTAACGGGTAAGGCGCTGCAAACGCACTCGCGCTGAATCCTACTAATGCGCCTAGCAAAAACCATTTACGTATAGATATAGTCATTTTGTTTTATGATTGTTGGTGAAAAAAATTTAAACCTGTTTACATCTCATTAATCCTTTGAAATAGTAGCTTACCATTTGACGCTATCGCTTAAAAATTAGCGCCGCAAACTACTATTGAATATTAATAAAAAATTTACCGCTGATTTCACCATGTATTTAATAAAAATTATAAGCAGACTTGCCATCATCTCCTCGATATCGATTGTATTCATGCATAGCGCTCATGCAGATTCATTTAAAGATTGCCCAGAATGTCCTGAAATGATCGCACTCCCCGCCGGTAGTTTTGCAATGGGGTCAGATGCTGTCAATGAAGAAGATGCCAACTGGCCCAAAAGAACCGTACAGATAAAAGCCTTTGCCATAGGCAAATTCGAAGTCTTGCAAGATGAGTGGCAAGCCATTATGGGGAACCGGCCAGGTGGTTTCAAAGGTGAACGCTTACCGGTGGAACAAATTACTTGGAAACTCGCAAAAGAATTTACGCGCAAGCTGAGTGAAAAAACTGGCAAGAATTATCGCCTCGCATCCGAAGCCGAATGGGAGTACGCCGCTCGTGCTGGCACTGAATCTGACTACTATTTTGGGAGCGACGTCGACCGACTGCCAGAACACGCTTGGTATGATGAAAACTCGAATGAAACGACCCATACGGTAGGTCAGAAGTTACCGAATAAATTCGGTCTGTATGACATGTACGGCAATGTGGCGGAATGGACTGACGACTGCTGGAATAAAAATTACAGTAGCGCGCCAACTGATGGCTCCGCCTGGGTGACAGGCGACTGCTCAGTGCGAGTTGTTAGAGGTGGTTCGTGGTTCAACAAACCTCGCTCATTCAAATCCTCGTCACGAATGAAATTCTCGTCAGAGATTCGTTATAGCAGTCGTGGACTAGGACTACGAGTTGTGCGCGACGCACCCTGAGTGAACACATATCCAGAGTGCGTAGCCCGCACTCTGCTTAGCTGCGGTTATTCGGCGCGCGCTCATCTTCATACTCGCCGTGGTACCAAGTACCACTAAATAACTTTCCTTCTGGCGTCAACATTTGACCATGGCCGTGGGGATGACCATCTTTCCATGCACCCTCATACCAACTACCATCATCATGTTGATAATGGCCTTTACCGTTTTGCAAACTGTTTTTCCATTCGCCGGTATAGACACCATCTTTACGCGTTAGCTTGCCTTGTCCTTCGGCCCAGCCATCAACCATCTGTCCTTCGTAGACGCCAATAATTTGGCCGTCCAAAAACCAAATGAGTTTGCCTCTGCCATTAGCAAAACCTTTTTTGCAGGCTCCAGCCCAATTGATACTCTCACCTTCTTGAGGAAAGATATTGGCGACCTTGCAACCCTCTGCATCTTTAATCCATTGAACTTCATCAGCTTGCGCACTTCCAAAAACGAAAAAGAGCGCGCACAGAAATAATTTAGGTTTAGATAGGATTGGCATGTTAGCACTCCGAAAAAATAGTCACATTCGCTTTGATGTCGTAATAGTAATCACGCTGCGAAATTCATTCTTTGGATTATTCCCACATACCTTCTGAAAATCAATATACGGCTCACTTATTTAGTTTTGCAAACGATATTTCCCAAAGCCGCCACCGCTGAATTAGGCGCTATCGCTGCCCATGCTTCTGTCTCAGCCTCGTCACGAATTATCTGACCTGCCGCCTTTTCCTTAGAATACGTCACCATCTTAAGCACCCTCGATTGGGCATGCGCACAATCATATTCACGCGTAATTTGGCGCGAGCGTTCGCCGCGATCACTGGGCGTTTTAAAATCATGAATGGTGTTAGTGATAATGTTATCGCCGGCTCGCTGTGTGGAGTTAGGCGCCAAATAAAAATAAAATTTATCGCTCTCGAAATAGGTCTGCCATTCTTCTGCGAGCGCAGCGCTGGAACAAACTATCAATCCCACAAACAACAGTCGCTTGGTTGTTTTAATTTTTTTCACGTTACATCTCCATAGTGTTTGTTGGAAGTTTGAATAATCACGCCAAACAACTCAGTGATCTATTGTTTTCGGTAAAAAACTAATCACGATCAAAGTTGCGCCAGAGGTGGCCGCCATCAACCATAAAAATGCGCTGAATCCCCAGCCTTTGACAATGGGACCAATTAACCAAACTGCTATCGAACTCGCTCCGAAAGAAATAGCGAAGCGTGCTCCTGAAAAGCGACTACGCATGGAATCGTCAACATATTTTGCGATCATCGCATCAGTAAATGGTATGGCAGCAAAGATTGCACACATAAAGCAAAGCTGAGCAATATAAAACCCCCAACCTTGACACTGAGTAGCTACAACGATAGTTACAAGCTGCAAAAAAATGACAGTGCTGTAAAGCTTTTTCAGAGGCACTCGGTCAATGAGTGCGCCAATGATTAATTGACTAAAAGCGGCAATAAAATAAATTGCTGCTAGCAGTGTTCCAATCACTGCAGGATCCTGCAATTGATTACCGAGTCTATTTATTAGAACTTCGTTGTTTGCATTAGTCGAGAAATTAAACAAGAAACTACCCGTGGTTGCCGCCAGGGTCATGATGAAGAAAAGCGTAAACTGATTCGCCTTCGAATCAACGTTAAGCGTAGGAGTTTTTCTTATCGGTGGGATTTCCTGTGCATTGCTGACTCGCCAGAACACAACACCTAACGCTAAGCTAATTAATCCGGGTATCCAAAAAGCTGCACGCCAGCCAAAGTCTCGGATGACCCAACCGGTCAGTAAAGCCGCGATAGCAATACCTAGATTTCCCATCATGCCGTTAATGCCAATAGTTTTTCCAACAGCAGTCGATTGTTGGATCAACATAGGTATACCTACCGGATGGTAGATCGATGCAAATCCACCCATCACGGCAAGTAAACAGCACAACTGCCAGGGGCTCTGCGCTTGACTAACGAGAATAGAAGACAGACCGATGCCAGCAAAGTAAACCAACATCATCTTGCGACGACCCCAGAGATCACCCATTTTTCCGGCTGGTAGAGAACACAAACCAAAAAAGAAAAATGCGGGTGCGCCGTAAGGCATCAGATCTTCCCACCGATCCACGCCCAGATCGGTGGCAATACTCGCGACTGCTGCAGCGAAAATCAACAGAACAAGATGATCCAGCGAATGCCCCAGATTAAGTAAGACAGACGTTAAGCGTGGATTCATGGATTGCAGAGCAAACTACACGCCCAATTGACGAGCAAGATCATTCAAGTCACTTGACGCATAGGTAAATCGCGTTAAATCACCTTTGGCGGCTGCAGCACCTACACCGTATTCCAAAGGACGCTCGACAAATGCCGTCTGCAAACCGCAGGCTTTAGCTGCATCGAGATCATCTTCATGGGCAGCGACCAACATGACCTCGGAAGGCTGCACGTCAAAAATCTCTGCCACACCCAGATACGTTTCGGGATCCGGTTTGTAATGACGAAATACCTCAGCAGATAAAATCAAATCCCAAGGTAGTCCCGCATTTTTTGCCATATTCGCTAATAGACCCAAATTGCCATTCGATAGCGTCGTGAGCATAAAACGTGACTTCAATCGCGTCATGCCAGGAACGGTATCGGACCAAGGGTGTAAACGGTGCCAGGCAAGATTTAACTGTCGGCGCTTTTCTTCACTAAGATCGATAGCGAAATCTTTTAGTATGCGATCCAGAATCAATCTATGCAGATCATCAATCTTTGTCCAACCCAGTTTGCCGGAACGAACTTCATCCATCGCAGGTTTATAGCCAGCGCGCCAAGCGCTCGCAAATTTATCGCCATCAACGCCTGGAATCAGTGCCTTCGCTTCGCGACTAATCGAACCATGCCAATCAACCACAGTGCCGAATACGTCAAAGGCTAATACTTTGGGAGTAGTCATCGGTGTCACCTACTTCGCTAGTGTGATTATTGTTTGGGGGGTGTACGAGTCGCTTGCCAAGACACGAATTGCAATTTTCCATCGCGTTTGGCCCAGATACTGTGAAAGCGCAGTTCAATACTGAGATCTTTATCATTCAGCTGAACATCAAAATTACCTAAGCCAGTGATCGTGGCAATACAACCAAACGTTCTGACCTTAACGTCGGAGCGACGCATCACTTTGTATTTCACCATACCGCTACGCATAGATTCGATATACGACTGCTTGCTATCGACTACGGAACTGCTGTGTATATAAACAAGATCATCAGCGATTAATTTTTCCATTGCTGCAAAATCATTCGCCATCTGCGCTGCATAGCGCGCATCTTCTAACTTAATGACTTCGTCGGCATTAACAGCATCGCACGTTGATGCAATGGCATTGTGACCGCTAGCGAAAGCCAGTATGGCGATGCAGAGTATGGTAGAGCGTAGGTTCAACATAGGAGTCTCCTGTTTTTTTATTATTTTGTTGGCGCAAAGGTAGAGGATTTATTTTGCGATGCACCAACACCTCGCTATAACGACTGCCAAAATTAGCAGGCGTTAGCCAGATTTCGCCATTGATGATACTGTAATTAGATTAGCTTTCGTAAAAACCTGCGCTACCGCACCCGTTACTAAAACAGCATGATGGACTGTGCTTGTTTTACTCTGAAAGTTTGGAGAGTCCGATGAAACAAATTATTTCACGCTGCGCTCTGTTAGTGCTATTCGTTAGCCCCCTGCTTTGCTACGCTGATGAAGCGAAGTGGATTGCTGATAAACGTGGGTGTAAGGTCGTCAATATCGCACCCCAAGAAGGTGAAAGCATTTCCTGGAGTGGTGAATGCAAGAATGGCTTTGCCCACGGCGAAGGCACACTGACCTGGTTTCAAAAAGGCGTCAAAGTTGAGACCTACAGCGGACCGATGGTGAATGGTTACGCGGAAGGCCGCGGCCGACTAGTACGTGGCAGCGGTGTCTACGTCGGAGAATGGAAAAAAAGTCTGCAACATGGCAAAGGTCGCTTTGAAGACGCTGATGGTAGCTGGTATCAAGGCGAATGGGAGGATGGCCAACCTCATGGTCGCGGCCAGATGCTGACGCCCGATGGCGAGCTACTCCGAGGCTATTGGAACAAAGGTGAATTCGAAGAGGCAGGTGCTATGCCAGGAAGAACCTGAGCATTCATAGTTAAGCGACTTTATCTACCCAATTTTCGAAAACTGCTTGTGCCGTCTCATAGATGAGGTCATACGCTTTATTATGCAGCGCATAATTTAGAATACTCTGCATAATTATAGTAATCATGACTACCCGAATTTCCCGTACTGCCTTTCTCACCTTATTACTGATTGCCGTCATGATGGGCGGTAATCATGTCGCTGCTCGGTTCGCATTTAATGATTCAGTGAGTGTCATCACCGCAGTAATTTTTCGCAGCGGTGTTACTGCCATCATCATCACTCTTCTTCTACTAAAGCAGAAAGTACGCATACAATTTTCAGCGCGCCACAAACGAGTCATGCCTGTGATTGGCGTGCTGGTAGCTATACAAAGTTTTTGCCTCTACTCCGCTGTCGCCCGACTGCCGATTGCATTAGCGCTGTTAGCTTTTAATACCTACCCCTTGTGTAGCGCATTTTGGGCGCGTGTTCTGTACAAACACCGCGCAGAACCTTTCGTTTTAAAAGCGATGCCCGTGATGTTGCTGGGACTCGCATTAGCTCTGGATGTATTCGGTGCTGCATCAGGTCTGGGTGCAGCGGCGCACTGGCAGCAAATTGGTGCGGGTGTAGGCTTTGCCGTTGCTGCTGCAGCCACGTTTGCACTCGCCATGATTTTGACTCAGCACGAAGCGGTTGATCTGGACGGCCGGGTGAGAACAGCGATGACCATGGGTATGGTGGTGGTGCTCGCATCAGTGTTTGCAGTGGTGAGCGGTGGATGGTCATTGCCACGCACGGCATTAGGATGGTGGGGCTTAGGTGGTTTAACAGCATTGTATGGAACCGCCTTTACATTAATGTTTAGTCTACTGCCTAAACTAGGCGTGGTTGGTAATTCAGCCATCATGAATATCGAACCGGTATTTGCCTTAGTGTTAGCCTGGCTGTTACTCGGTCAAGCCATCGCACCGATACAAGTGGTCGGTGCGTTGATCGTGGTGTCTACGGTGATGGTGCTGGGCTTGCGTCGCAGGTAAACTGCAACCTACGATAAAACAATTTATCGGTCCTCGAAAGGGCTATGTCGCATGGACAAATTAGATTTTTCTCCCTGGCAGGTTCCCCATGCCACCAAATTTCGTCTGGATGAATTTGATACCACTCCACCCGATGAGCTGGTACTTGATGAAGATGAACTCAAACATCATCAAACCAAGTTAGAAGATAAGCTAAATAAATTGCAGTCCCTGCTTTATGCCTCAAAATCCAAGGCGGTATTGCTGATTCTGCAGGGGATGGACACTTCAGGAAAAGATGGAGTGATTCGCCATGTGTTTTCGCATGTCAGCCCCTTAGGTATGCATGCCATTGCGTTTGGCGCGCCAACTGAGGTGGAACTGCGACATGATTTTTTATGGCGTATACACAATAAACTTCCCGCCCTAGGCGACATAACGATTTTTAATCGTAGCCATTATGAAGATGTGCTGGTAACTCGCGTGCGCGGAATGATAGATAAAGCAACCTGCGAAAAACGTTACAAACATATTGAGCACTTCGAATCTCTTTTGAGCGATAACAATACCGTCGTACTCAAATGCTATTTACATATTTCACGCGCTGAACAAAAAAAACGTCTGCAATCACGAATCGACGACCCATCTAAGCATTGGAAACTGCAGGCATCCGATTTTGCCGATAGAAAATTATGGCCTGATTTTATGGCAGCCTATCAAGACGCCATCGCCGCCACCAGTACCAAGCAAGCACCCTGGTATGTGGTACCCGCTGATTCAAAACCTCATCGTGATTTATTTATCGCTAATCTATTGGTGCAAACGCTAGCAAAACTTGAGCTACCCCTGCCCAAACCCACCTTCTCAATCGATAAAGTAAAACTCGACTAATGCGCTTACAAACAGGAGATGTGTGGGGTGGCCTAGCAGCGATGATGGTTGCGCTGCCGGCTGCGATTAGCTTTGGCGTGATCGTCTATGAACCTTTAGGTCAGATGTATAACGCGCAGGGTGCAATGGCCGGCATCATCGGCGCCACATTACTCGGTTTTTTTGCTGCGATGTTCGGCGGTTGTAAGCGATTAATTTCTTCACCCTGCGCACCGGCTGCCGCTGTGTTATCAGCATTTGCGATTCAATTTACGCAGTCTGGCATACCACCTGATCAAATTTTGTTAGCTTTGCTTTTGATCGGCCTGCTCGCGGGTATTTTTCAGATGGCGTTTGGCTTGTTGAAGTTAGGGGGTTTGATCAAGTACATGCCCTATCCGGTGGTCAGCGGTTACCTCGCCGGTGTAGGTCTGATTATCATCGCTGCACAAACACCTAAGTGCTTAGGCATTACCGGAAATCAGGGATTTTGGTTCGCTATCAGCTCAGCCGAACAGTGGCGTTCAGCGAGTTTAATCGTCGGTCTTGTAACTGCTGCTTTGATGATTGTTGGCCCTAAAGTGACTCAGCGCATTCCCGCAGTCATCATCGCCATCATCGGTGGTATTACTACGTACTGGGTACTCAGTTTGTGGGACTCCGATTTACTACAACTTCACAACAACACTCTCATCGTTGGCCCACTCGGCGATACCAGCACCAGCGGTGATTCTGCTGATGCGATGGGCGGCATTGCGAATTTTTTTACCAGCATCAGCCTTCCCTACCGCGCATTGGCTGATGCGTCATTGCCACCGATAAAAGCACTGCTCTATCCTGCTCTCACCTTAGCGATATTGCTTTCGATTGATACGCTCAAGACTTGCGTTATTTTAGATTCACTCACGCACAGCCGCCATGATTCAAATCGCGAGCTGCTAGGTCAAGGCATAGGCAATGTAGCCTCAGCACTATGTGCGGGAATGCCCGGCTCTGGCACGATGGGCGCCACCTTATTGAATATCTCTAGCGGCGCACAGACCCGCGCATCGGGAATGATCGAAGGCGTGATGGTATTGGTCGCTTATGTGCTGCTGGCTGCAATGCTCGCATGGCTTCCCTTAGCCGCACTGGCCGCTATTTTGGTGGTGGTTGGTTTTCGTATGATAGACAGGCATAGTTTCTTGCTTCTCAAATCGAGCGACACCCGATTAGATTTTTTAGTCATCATCACCGTTGCGATGGTGGCGTTGACGATTAGTTTGATTGCCGCTACTGGCGTCGGCTTGCTGTTGGCGATTTTGCTTTTCCTACGTAAGCAAATTGGCACCCATCTGATACGCCGCACGACCTTCGGTAATCAAGTTTTTTCTCGTAGTGAGCGACTTGAGAGCGAGCGCCAGCTGCTTGAGCAAAAAGGACATCAAACCGTGATACTTGAATTACAAGGATCACTTTTCTTCGGCACAGCGAATCAGCTTTACCAAGCAGTCGAGCCCTACTTGCAAGGTTACCGCTATCTCATTCTAGATTTGCGTCGCGTTCAGTCCGTCGACATGACCGCCGGCCACATACTGGAGCAAATTCGAGATACCTTGCACGAAAATCAATGCGAGCTGATTCTGAGCGACTTACCCGACTCAATGCCCACCGGTGACAACCTAAAACGCTATTTTGACCACTTAGGCATACTGCGCGAGCAGCAGCATATCCGTGTGTTCGACGAACTGTACGACGCGCTTGAATGGATAGAGGAACAATGGCTGCTACAGGCAGGATTGTGGCCGCGACCAGAACACACCTACTCGCTGCGTAATTTTGATGTATTTAAAAATCACAAGGACGATACCCTGGTCGATCTGCAAGCCTGTATGGAGCCTCGTCACCTAAATGCTGGTCAGCGACTGTTTGAAGCCGGATCACAAAGTGATGAAATTTTTTTCATCATGCAGGGCGAAGTTCGACTCGACATTCCGCTGCCTGACGGTCACCAGCATCACATCGCAACGCACCACCAAGGCGACTTTATTGGTGAGCTCGGGTTTCTTGATCATCGTCAGCGCATTGATTCTGCCACCGCGATCACCAACGTCGATGTGCTCGTGCTCTCGCGATCGCGCTTGGATCAACTGGCAGATCATCACAAGCGTTTAGGCGTGACATTGATGACAGAAATCGCGCGCGTGCTCGCTTCGCGACTGCGCCAATCGAATGATGAGCTGAGGGTGCTCGAAAGCGCCTGATTTTTTCTTTCAACGCTCCCTGTTTGACGATCAATTCATTTCGTTCGCGTTGAAGTCATCGCTCGAAATGCCTTTGTTTATGCGGGTTTTATAAAAAATCAATTCGTCAGCACGCTGATTTGCAAAAAATAATTTTGCATCTTCAACGAACGACAAAAATCTCTCATGACCCACCTCATCGGGGTCAAAAATCCCTCCAAAACCAAATTTCTGGACCCGCTCAGGACTTGTGGTATACTGTGCATATATACAGTAGTTAAGCAATCAACCAACCCTCTCAGAACCC
>CANGFL010000008.1 GCA_947453015.1 Oxalobacteraceae bacterium
GATAAAAGCTCTGACCTAAATCGAATTTAGCGAAGCCCTGAAGCATGAGCCAAAACCGTTCGGCTGGCGGTTTATCAAATCCATACAGCGCCTTAATCTCGGCAACCCGCTCGCTATCAACGCCTTGACGACCACGATATTCAGAGGCCCCCGCACCAGACGATTCACCAGCACCCGTCTGCCCTTTTTTAAGTTCAATCAACACTTGCTCTACCGGGCCACCGGGAACAAATTGAATCACTGCGAAAGTAATGGCGATAACACCCAGCAGCGTGGGTATCATCAGCAAAATGCGTTTAGCTATGTAGGACCAGAGGTTCATGGCATCTCAACTCGTTTTTATTACTGCCTTGGTTTCACTTGCCACCAACTCGAAATAACATACGGATCGGCTTGATAGTATTTTGGCGCAACGGCAGGAATACCGAAACGATTGCGATAAGCCACTCGGTGAGTCGCTGAATACCAGTGAGGCACCACAATGAATTTATGTAGCAGCACACGGTCTAAGGCGCGCGATGCCGTTACCAGCTGCTCGCGTGAATCGGCTTTGACTAATGCTGTCACCAGCTTATCAACTACTGGGTCTTTCAAGCCCCAGTAATTACTTGATCCTTTTTCATCGGCTGCTTTCGATCCGAGCATGTCAAACATTTCATTGCCCGGGCTGGTTACATCACCGAAACGCTGACTGGTCATGTCGAAATCAAATTCTTCCATCCGCTTCTGTACCAACGCAAAATCAGCCGTGCGTTGATTCACGTGTATACCTAACTTTTCAAGATTGCGTACATACACCGCAATGATGCGTGAGAGTGCGGATTGATCATCCAGAATCTCAAAGGTAAAAATTTCGCCGCGTGAGTTACGCAAGGCACCGTCTTGATATTCCCACCCTGCTTGCTTGAGTAGCTCACGCGCTTGCAAAAGATTGGCGCGCAATGATGCCGGCGCATTGGTTGTCGGTGGCAACGGCGCAGGCCCAAACACTGCAGGATCTAACTGATCGCGCATAGGCTCAAGCAATGCCAGCTCAGCCGGCGATGGCGATCCTTTCGCACCCAACTCTGAATTACTGAAAAATGAATCGATACGCGTGTACTGACTGTAAAACAATTGGCGATTCATCCATTCAAAATCCATCGCCAAGCCCAAAGCACGGCGCACACGCACATCTTGAAATTGCGGCCGGCGTAAATTCATCACAAAGGCCTGCATACCTGCGCCATTCGAATGCTTAAGCGTTGCTTTGATCAGATCACCGCGATCAAATTTCGGGCCCTTGTAAGCACGCGCCCAATTTTTGGCTCGGTACTCCACTACCACATCAAATTCACCTGCCATAAACGCTTCAAGGCGCGCAACATCGTCTTTGTAGAAACGATACATGATGCGGCTAAAATTAAACGCACCTTTGCGTGCTGGTATGTCGTTACCCCAATAACTAGGATTACGCTTAAAAGCAATCGATCGGCCTAAATCATATTTTTCAATGACGTAGGGGCCGCTAGAGATAGGCGGAGTTAACTGAATTTTGTCAAACGGTGTGCCCGCTGCCCATTTGCGCGAGAACACGGGCATACCACCCACGATTAACGGCAATTCTCTATTCGCTGTTTTAAATTCGAATCTGACGGTCAGTTCATCCACTACGACGCATTGTTTAACGTCGGCATAAATCATCTTGAATTGCGGCGCGCCTTTAGCCATCAGCGTATCGAAGGAATGCTTCACATCCTCAGCCAGCACAGCATCGCCGTTGTTGAAACGCGCTTTCGGATTGATCTTGAACGTCATCGCCATGCGATCAGGTGACAGCGTCATATCCTCAGCCAGCAAGCCATACATGGTTGCCACTTCATCCGCAGAATTGATAGCGAGCGATTCAAACATCAGGTTAGAGACACCCGCCGCTGCTACACCCTTCATAGAAAACGGATTGAATTTATCAAAGCTGGTACGTGAATCCGGATTGGCAAGATAAAGCTCACCACCCTTGGGAGCATCCGGATTGAGGTAGTCGAAGTGAGTAAATTGCGGCGGATATTTAGGCGTGTCATACAAAGAAAATGCATGCGTGGCCCAAACCGAAGCAGAAAAACTGCTGACTGCTGCAACAATAATGCTGGCGAAAATTCTAATCATGACTCTATCGGCTAGCGAAAACCCGTCAAGCATAGCGTTTTTCGCTCGATACCGCGCATTCATGCGTCATTCGATGACATTTGCCCTTGACTGGTCATCCGCCCTAAAATGGCGCGTTCAGCTGGCACACGCGCCGGTTTATGGTCTGACAGGAGTTTGACATGGCATTCTTGCAAGGTAAAAAAATACTGATTACGGGCGTACTCTCGAATCGCTCTATCGCTTACGGCATCGCGCAAGCTTGCCATCGTGAGGGCGCCGAACTCGCCTTTACGTATGTCGGTGAACGATTTAAGGACAGAATCACTGAATTTGCGCGCGATTTCGGCAGTGAATTAATATTTGACTGTGACGTAGGGAGTGATGAACAGATCAACGCCGTCTTTGCCGACCTCGGAAAATCCTGGAGCCAACTCGATGGCTTAGTGCACGCAATTGGCTTCGCGCCACGTGAAGCGATCGCCGGAGATTTTCTGGATGGCCTCTCCCGCGAGAACTTTCGTATAGCTCATGATATTTCGGCTTACAGCTTCCCGGCACTCGCCAAAGCGGCTTTGCCGATGCTGTCATCGCAATCGGCCTTACTAACCTTGTCGTATTTGGGCGCGCTGCGCGCTCTGCCCAACTACAACACCATGGGTCTGGCTAAGGCATCACTCGAAGCCAGCGTTCGTTATCTGGCTGAATCGCTAGGTAAGCGTGGCGTGCGCGTCAACGGTATCTCAGCCGGCCCTATCAAAACTCTGGCCGCTTCAGGCATCAAAGACTTCGGTAAAATTCTGACTTTTGTGAAAGAGAATTCACCGCTACGTCGCAACGTCACCCTAGAAGATGTGGGTAATGCAGCGGCGTTCTTGCTATCGGATCTGGCCGCAGGTATCACCGGCGAAATCACCTACGTAGATGGTGGATTCTCGCAAGTGGTCGCTGGTATGGGTGGGGAAGAATAAAGGGGCTGGGGCAATGCCCCACCTCTTTTAGCAAAATTACTGTACAATTCGCCCGCGCTGCAACATATGGCGCTTAGCTGCATCGCAAACCCTTAGCATCAACCTGAAGCCCCCCGCCTCCTGGTGCCCGTTTTCTGAGCACCCTCCCGGCGCAAAGCTTTTGTGCCGAAACTCAATTCCGTTTCGTTTGTTTCGCTGGTAGGCGTTGCTTTTGTCATGTCGTCCTCCGTCGTCGGTGATCTCACCGCGCGCCTGTTGACGACCCTCTGAAAGACGCACAATGAATTTTGAATCCCTTGGACTCCACCCATTAGTCCTCAAGGCAGTAACTGATGCCGGCTATACCGAAGCCACCGCAGTGCAACAACAAGCCCTGCCCGCTGCCATCGCTGGCCGCGATTTGCTGGTCTCGTCGCAAACAGGCTCGGGCAAAACCGCCGCCTTTATGCTGCCTGCATTACACAAGTTTGCCAGCGCGCCTGTAGACGCCGCGCCAGCCAAAACTCCAAATCAAGTTGCACAATCAGCCCGCTCACGTGGCGAGCGCACGCGTTTTACGCCTGCGACGCCAAAAATGCTGGTACTGACTCCAACCCGTGAACTCGCACTTCAAGTTACTACTGCGACCGATAAATACGGCATTCACATGCGCCGCATTAAAGCGGTGTCTATATTGGGTGGCATGCCTTATCCAAAACAGATGCAACTGTTGTCGCGCAACCCAGAGATTTTAGTTGCAACGCCAGGACGTCTGATTGATCACATGGAATCGGGCAAGATCGATTTCTCGCAATTAGAAATTTTGGTGCTCGACGAAGCCGACCGTATGTTGGATATGGGTTTTGTCGATGACATCGAACTGATCATCAGCAAAACGCCTGCAAGCCGTCAGACTATGCTGTTCTCAGCAACCTTGGATGGCATGGTGGGCAATATGGCTCGCCGTATCACTAAAGATCCGATGCTGATTCAAATCGCTGGTTCGTCAACCCGCCATGAAAATATTCAACAGCGTGTTCATTTTGTGGACGACTTGTCGCACAAAAATCGTTTGCTTGATCACCTGTTGCGTGACTCTTCGATTGATCAGGCAGTAGTGTTCACCGCTACTAAACGTGATGCAGACACCATTGCTGATCGTTTGAATATCGCTGGCTTTGCAGCTGCTGCGCTGCATGGCGACATGCATCAAGGTGCGCGTAACCGTACTCTCAACAGTTTGCGCCAAGGTCAGTTGCGTGTTTTAGTGGCTACTGATGTCGCTGCTCGTGGTATCGACGTTCCTGGCATCACTCACGTGTTCAACTACGATTTGCCAAAATTCCCTGAAGATTATGTGCACCGCATCGGTCGTACCGGTCGTGCAGGTCGCAGCGGCATCGCGGTATCACTGGTGAACCATGCCGAAGGCGTGCACGTTAAACGCATCGAGCGTTTTACTAAACAAGTGATCCCTGTCGATATCATCGAAGGTTTCGAGCCGAAGAAAAAAGCCAGTGCAGCAGCACCGAGTCGTCGTCCTGGATGGCGTCCTGGTGATGGCCGCAATGATTCACGCGGTGGCAAACCTGCAAAACCGGGTCAGCGTACTTTCGCTAAACCCGCAGCGCCCCGCAAGGATAGCGCTGGATTTCGCGGTGATCGTAATCAACGAGGCGACACTGGCCGCGGTTAATACTTAGCTTGTCGTAACTTACTGGCTCCTTCGGGAGCCAGTGTCATTTGTAGTGCGCAGTTTCGAATGCGCGATAATTCTCCATCGTTATTTTCGTAAAGTACTTCATCATGAATGCACCAATCCGACTGACTTCTTTTTCGCACGGCGGCGGCTGCGGCTGCAAAATTGCACCCGGTGTGCTGTCAAGCATATTGAAGCAAAGCCCCGGCTTTCCGGTACCGTCGCAATTACTGGTTGGTATAGAAACCTCGGATGATGCGGCGGTATACAAACTCAATGAAGAGCAAGCCTTAATCGCCACCACTGATTTTTTTATGCCCATCGTGGATGACCCATTTGATTTTGGGCGCATCGCTGCAACCAACGCGATCTCGGATGTCTACGCCATGGGTGGCACACCTATCATGGCGCTCGCTTTAGTCGGTATGCCTATCGATAAATTACCGATAGAAACCATAGGAAAAATTCTCGCTGGTGGTGAATCAATCTGCGCCGAAGCTGGCATACCAGTCGCAGGTGGACACACTATCGATTCGGTCGAACCTATCTATGGTTTAGTTGTGATGGGACTGGTTCATCCAGACCGCATCAAACGTAACTCGCATGCTAAAGCAGGTGACAAACTCATCCTAGGCAAACCACTGGGCGTGGGCATACTTTCAGCCGCATTAAAAAAAGGGGCGTTGGATGCACAGGGCTACGCAGCGATGATCGCTAGCACCACTCAACTCAACACGCCGGGTAAAGATTTATCTGCGGTAGAAGGTGTGCACGCCATTACGGATGTAACAGGATTTGGTTTACTCGGCCATGCACGCGAAATGGCTTTGGGTGCACATTTATCTGCGCGCATCACTGTATCGACTGTGCCTTATTTACCCAATGTTGAAAAACTAGCCGCCGAAGGATTTATTACCGGTGCCTCAGGTCGAAACTGGGCGGGCTACGGTAAAGACATAAAACTTTCCAGCACTATCAGCGACATCACTCAAGCGTTGTTATGTGATCCGCAAACCTCCGGCGGATTATTAGTTGCGTGCTCCGACGATGCAGTAGAAAAAGTAATGCAAATTTTCCATCATCATGGTTTCGCGCACGCTGCTGTTATCGGCGACTTGCAACAAGGATTAGCAGGAGTGCAGGTTATCTAAAGGCTTACGCCACTTTGGGTAGCTGTTGGCTGCCGATGGCGAGCGCTCTGCAATCATTCAAAGGGATTGTTACACTGCAGGCTAACAACCTCTTTCCATCATGCTTCCCACTAGCGCCACTCCTCTTGCTCTCGCGTGTCATCAACTGACTAAGTCATACGGCGAACGCGCCGTGTTGTCTAATGTCGAGTTAAGCCTTAAGCCGGGCGAGTATGTTGCCATCATGGGTGAATCCGGTGTCGGCAAATCAACGCTACTCAATGTTATTGCAGGATTAGATAGCTTTGATTCGGGTAGTTTGCTTATCGACGGTATCGCACTCAATTCGCTGGATGATGAACAATCAACCTTACTGCGACGACAAAAACTAGGATTTATTTTTCAAGCATTTCATTTACTACCGCATTTAAATCTTGTACAAAATGTTGCACTCCCCTTAGTTCTGAATAAACTTCCTCTAGATCGCGCCAACCACATGTTGGACTGCGTAGGACTCGCTTCGCGCGTGAATGATTTTCCGCGTCAATTATCTGGCGGTGAAATGCAACGTGTTGCGATTGCGCGCGCACTGGTGCATCAACCACGATTACTGCTAGCGGATGAGCCTACAGGTAATCTGGATCCCGAGACCGCTGCCGAGATATTAGCTTTACTTAAAAATGAAATTCGCGCTAGTGGTGCTTCGGCGATTATCGTGACGCATTCACCTGCTGCTGCAGCCAGCGCCGATCGTGTTTTGCAATTGACGCGCAATGGCTTAACTGAAATTCGTATCAACCCTACATCCATTTCATGAGTGTTCACCACACCACGCTTAACCGCATCACGAGCTGGTTACTCGTTGGTGAATGGCGCGCTCATCCAGTACGCGCATTGATTGCACTGATTGCGATCATGCTAGGTGTCGCACTGGGATTCGGTATTCATTTGGTTAATGAAGCGGCGTTCAGCGAGTTTTCTGCCGCCACTCGCAGTCTATCGGGTAGTGCTGATCTTCAGGTTCGCGGCAGAAATCCTCACTTTGATGAAACCGTCTATGAACAATTGGCGGCACTGCCTGAAGTCGATGTAGCTGCTCCAACACTAGAATTAGATTTATCGGTTCCTGGTCAGCGCAGTCCACTCAAACTGATTGGTATCGATGGGTTTCAATCAGCGGCTATCTCACCCGATTTACTGGGTGTCTCAGAAGTTGATAAGCCTTTTGATACGCTGATGGCTGATACCGTGTTTCTCTCCCCCGCCGCGATGGAATGGCTAAAGCTTAAAACCGGCGATCAACTCACACTCATTTCGGGTACTCGCTTAGTCTCACTACGTATCGCAGGGTCACTCTTACGTGCACGCGCAGGACAACGACTCGCGGTGATGGATATCGCTAGCGCACAATGGCAATTCGGTCGTCTCGGACAACTATCACGCATCGATTTCAAATTAATTGCTGGGATTGATCGCGTGAGTTTTCGCCAACAGCTGGAATCGCGTTATCCGTCGCTATCGTTCACCGAATCAGACGATCAAGATAAACGTACCGCAACCATGTCGCGTGCGTATCGTGTGAATCTGAATGTACTTGCACTCGTCGCTTTATTTACTGGCGCCTTTTTAGTCTTCTCTACGCAAGCCTTGTCTGTGCTGCGACGTCGACCCCAATTTGCTTTGCTACGCACGTTAGGCATGACCCGCGCTCAATTAATCATGCAAGTGATTATTGAAGGGGGCCTATTGGGTGTAACTGGTGCGGTCTTAGGCATAGCTGGTGGTTATGCGTTAGCCGCTGCAGCGTTGTCATTGTTTGGGGGTGATTTAGGCGGCGGGTATTTTCCTGGCGTGCGGCCCGTACTTATTTTTGATCCACTCGCAGCCGCACTATTTTTTTTCGCAGGTACAGGCGTTGCCTTGTTAGGCAGTTTGTCACCAGCATTAGAAGCCGCACGTGCACGCCCTGCAGCGGCGCTTAAAGCAGGTAGCGAGGATGTAGCTCTCGCACCCTTAGCACTGCCCTGGCCAGGTCTAATAGCGATCGTTACCGGAGCAGTTTTTACTCAACTGCCGCCCGTGCACGGCTTGCCTATTTTTGGTTATCTGGCGATTGCATTACTGCTACTAGGAAGTATTGCGCTAATGCCGCGCGCCGCCGCTTTACTATTTACTGTATTAGCTAAACGCTGGCATGGCTTAACAGGCAGCCTCTCACTCGCACGACTAGCCAATGCTCCGAATCAAGCAGCGATTGCCCTAGGCGGAGTATTAGCGAGTTTTTCGTTGATGGTCGCAATGGCAATCATGGTGTCTAGCTTCAGAAATTCGGTTGATGATTGGTTACAGCATTTGCTCTCGGCTGATATGTATGTGCGAATACAAAATGGCGGCGATCATGCACGCTTTGGTAGCGCTGAACAACAGCAAATCGCGCAACTTCCTGCCGTCGCAAAAATTGAGGCGACACGACATCAACTGATCACGCTTGCACCTGCACGGCCTGCCGTCGCATTGATTGCACGTTCTATCGATGTGAATGCACCAGATCGATCACTCACCATGGTAGGTGACCCTATCAAAGGATTACAACGACCTGTGTGGGGTTCGGAAGCGATGGTCGATTTATATGGTTGGACAGCAGGACAAACCGTTCAGCTTCCGATCGCTGGTCGCATGCAAAGTTTTACTGTGGCTGGTATCTGGCGTGACTACGCGCGACAGTCCGGCGCCATCATGATGCGTATAGAAGATTATCGTCAGCTCTCGGGCGACATGAATGTAAATGATCTTGCGCTGTGGGTGAGACGCGATAGCTCCCTACCATCTCTGCGTCAGCAACTCGATGCACTGCCTTTTGCAGCCACGCTGGAATATGCCGAGCCAGGTGAAATACGCTCAGTGAGCTTGAAAATTTTTGATCGTAGCTTTGCAGTGACCTATGTACTCGAGGGTATAGCCATTGTGATTGGTTTATTTGGTGTTGCTGCGACCTTCTCAGCACAAACACTGTCGCGCGCAAAAGAATTTGGCATGCTGCGTCATATCGGCATTACACGCAGACAAATACTGACGCTGCTGGCAAGCGAAGGTAGCTTGCTCGCTAGTTTGGCGATTCTTATTGGCTTCGTGCTGGGTTGGTGCATTAGCTTAATTTTGGTGTTCATCGTCAACCCTCAATCATTTCACTGGACTATGGAGCTACACATACCCAGTACCTTGCTCGCTAGTGTCGCTGCGCTCTTGTTGTTTTCTGCTGCTGCAACTGCATTAATTTCGGGTCGCCTTGCTGTATCAGGAAGTGCGGTTCGCGCTGTGAGGGAAGATTGGTGAATTACTTGCGCTGGTTAATCTATTTCATAGTGTGGCTAGCGACCGGTAGCGCCATTGCTGGGCCACCAGTGTTTAGCAAAGTCACTCAAGGCCGCACATTAAGTTTTCCGCGAGACTTTGGCGCACACCCTGACTTTAAAACGGAGTGGTGGTACGCCACTGGCTGGTTACAAACGCCGGATGGTAAACCGCTTGGATTTCAAGTGACTTTTTTTCGCTCGGCGACTGAACATGACACTAAAAATACCAGTCGCTTCGCACCACGACAATTAATCATTGCACATGCGGCATTGTCGGACACGGCCATCGGTAAACTTCAACATGATCAAAAAATTACACGCGCAGGATTTGGACGCGCGTTTGCAGATGAAGCCACGACCAAGATTAAACTCGATTCATGGACCATGCAACGCACTAGCGATGGTCGATATCAAATACTGTTACCTGCACGCGATTTCACATTGTCATTAACATTGCAACCTACTCAAGCAGTCATGCTACAAGGCGACAGCGGATATTCACGCAAAGGGGCTTTAGCTGAGCAAGCTAGTTACTACTATAGCGAACCGCAACTCGCCGTGAGCGGCACCATTACTCGCCGCGGTAAGCCCGTTCACGTTACCGGCAATGCCTGGTTAGATCATGAATGGTCCAGTACGGTGCTTGATAAAAACGCTGTAGGTTGGGATTGGGTAGGTTTAAATTTAGCCGATGGCGGCGCGCTCATGGCTTTTCAAATACGCAGCGCTGAGGGCAAGCCCGTGTGGCAACATGCGACTCTGCGCGATGCAAAAGGTCACACGCAATCGATTGATGCGTCTCATATTCGCTTTACGCCCTTGAAGCAATGGCGCTCACCACGCACTGGTGCAAGCTACCCTACCTCCATGCAAATTACTGTCGATGATGTGCACTGGGAAGTAGTGCCCTTACAAAATGATCAAGAATTAGATTCGCGTCTATCGACCGGATCCGTGTATTGGGAAGGTGCCGTAACGGTACTTCGAAATGGTCAGCCGGCAGGACGCGGCTATCTTGAAATGACCGGCTATCTGAAAGCCTTGAAACTATGAAACCACAAAGTGAACGACCCAAATCGAGTAGCGGATTAAAAACGCTCGCTGGCTTACTTCCTTTTTTATCGCCCTACAGAAAACGTATTGCTATCGCAGCAGTAGCGCTAGTGATTGCGGCTGGCTCTACCTTAGCGATACCGTATGGATTTCGTCAGTTAATTGATCTGGGATTTGCCAGCAAAGGAATAGAACAAGCGTCCAGTGTAAATATCACTTTCATTGCACTCTTTGGTATTGCCAGTGTACTGGCTATGGCCACTGCTGCACGTTTTTATATGGTGTCTTGGTTAGGCGAGCGAGTGACCGCTGATATACGTAGTGCTGTGTATGCTCACGTATTACGCCAGAGTCCGGAATTTTTTGAAGTCACACAAACGGGCGAAGTCCTATCGCGTTTAACCACTGACACCACGCTAATACAAACGGTGGTGGGCACCAGCATCTCGATGGCATTACGTAATGTGCTGTTACTGATCGGTGGCTTGCTGATGATGTTTATCACCAGTGTCAAATTATCCGCCATCATTATTGTGATGCTATTAGCAGTGATACTACCTATCGTCACCATTGGACGACGAGTACGTAAACTCTCACGCGCATCGCAAGATCGCATCGCTGATGCGTCCGGTTTAGCGGGTGAACGGCTGAATGCCATTAATGTTGTTCAAGCTTTTGCACACGAAGATCACGAAGCAAAACAATTCGGTAACGCCGTCGAGCGCGCGTTTATAACTGCGATTGACCGTGTGCGTGCTCGCTCGGTACTTACCGTTACCGCTATCTTGTTAGTTTTTGGTGCGATCGTTTTTGTGCTTTGGCTAGGTGCGCATGCGGTGATGGAAGGTCGCATGAGCGCAGGTGAGTTAGGCCAGTTTGTGTTGTACGCAGCGATCATTGCCGGTGCGATTGGAGCTCTCTCTGAAACACTCGGCGATGCACAACGTGCCGCGGGTGCCAGCGAACGCTTACTTGAATTACTTGCCGAGCGCTCACCTATCGTCTCGCCTGAACATCCAACACCTTTAGTCAAACGTGCAGCGAATGGTGCGAGTTTGCAATTGGATCATCTGAGTTTTAACTACCCTTCACGGCCAGACCAGCCAGCGCTAACTGATTTGTCGTTGACTGCTGAGCCGGGTGACACGATAGCTATCGTCGGTCCATCGGGTGCAGGTAAGACGACGTTGTTTCAGTTGTTGTTGCGCTTTTATGATCCACAAACAGGCCATATTTTTTTAGATGGTGTCGATATTCGCCAGCTTGATCTGCAGGCTTTGCGCAATGCGATTGGCATCGTGCCGCAAGACACAGTGGTGTTTTCTGCGAATGCACTCGAAAATATTCGTTATGGTCGACCCGATGCCAACGATGATGAAGTGATAGCTGCTGCTAAGTTAGCAGCAGCGCATGAGTTCATAGAACGTCTACCTGAGGGCTATCAATCCTTTTTAGGAGAGCGCGGTGTGCGCCTTTCCGGTGGTCAGCGTCAGCGCATTGCGATTGCGCGCGCACTGCTTAAAAATCCACCGTTGTTGTTACTCGATGAAGCCACCAGCGCCTTAGATGCTGAATCCGAGCGACTCGTGCAACATGCGCTGGAAGCAGCGATGGTGGGCCGAACCACGCTCGTGATTGCGCATAGGCTCGCTACCGTACAACGCGCAACTAAAATTGTGGTGATGGATCAAGGGCGCATCGTGGAAACCGGTACGCATGCCTCACTGGTGGCGGCCGATGGTCTGTATGCCAGCCTGGCAGCGTTACAGTTTTCAGCCACGATGCAAGGTCCCGCCTGAGAAAGTCTGCTGCCAGCTCCCGCTAGCTAAACGGTTAAAATACGGGCTTCGCCGGAGTTACGTCAATGCGCCAATACCTCGATTTCATGCGCCATGTCTATGAACATGGCACCACCAAAAC
>CANGFL010000009.1 GCA_947453015.1 Oxalobacteraceae bacterium
CCAGTCCAAAAACCATCATTGAGTCCAAAGTAACGCGACAAGCGCAAACCTGTATCTACGGTAATCGCGCGTTTGCCTGCAATGATTCCATTAACGCGCATCTGCGGCACACCAATCTCTTTGGCTAGTCGATACGCCGAAATACCAAGTGGCTGCAAAAATTCTTCGGAGAGAATATCACCGGGCTTAGGATAAGGAGTTTTACGCATGACTATAGTGTTCTAATGGTAGTCAACAATTTTAATCTTTACTGCCACTAGGCTCAAGCAATCGCCGCTGGAAGCTCTACCCAGCAGGTTGTATACGCCGGCGATTTGCGTTCTTGCCGCATACCCCATTCCTCTCCCGCATCTTGTGAAGAAATCCGGATGACACCTCGACCAAATCGCTGATTCACTCTATCCAAAACAGCCATCAACTTTGACTCTTCTACCGGTTCAGCTTCAGCAAACAAATCATTCTGTCGTTGGGTGTTCGGTGTAATTTCACTCAGCATAACTCCCGCTTTTTTATAGGCGTACTCGGGGCGCCATAGTTGATCAATCAATAGACTGGCCCAGCGATTCACAATAAGACTGTTATCCGTTGGTGTGATTAATGGAACGGCCATCACAGGATGATACTGAGGCAGTTCTGATCTGAATCGATTGGTATGCAAAAACACTTGCAACATCGCCGCGTGCGATTGCTGTGCTCTCAGTTTGGCGCAGGCGGTTTCTACGAACAAAGCGACGGCCGCTTTTAGTGACGCCACATCGTGCACAGGATTACCAAAGCTACGGCTGGCGATGATTTGTTTTCTTGGTGGTGTAACTTCTTCCATCGCTACGCAAGCCACTTCGTTTAGTTCACGCTGAATCTTCTCAACCACTACACCAAACTCCGCTCGTAATGTCGGTGTATGTGCTTCTCTCAACTCGTGCACATTCTGTACGCCGTATTCAGCCAGTCGTGGTGCAAGTTTGCGCCCCACTCCCCAGACTTCATCAACGGGGATTCGCGACAACAGCTTGGCCTTCTGTGCTTCAGTTAATGCGTTGTAGTTGAAAACACCTTTCGAGCGCGGATGCTTCTTAGCGATAAAATTTGCCAACTTCGCTAATGTCTTAGTCGGTCCTATACCGACACATACAGGAATGCCTGTCCAACGCATGACCCTCTCGCGCATGGCATAGCTAATCGACCTAAGCTCAGCCATACCTGTGAGATCAACAAAGCATTCATCAATGGAGTACACCTCATGTCGCGGTGAAAATTCAGCCAACAAATTCATGACTCGATTCGACAAATCAGCATACAACGCATAGTTGGAACTCAACGCAAGTATGTTGTGCTCTTCTGCGAGTGCTTTCGCTTGAAACCACGGTTGTCCCATCTTCACGCCTATGTCTTTGGCTTCATTGGATCGCGACACGACGCAACCGTCATTGTTCGACAGCACGACCACAGGCCTGCCTGCCAAGTCGGGACGAAACAATCGCTCACAACTGACATAAAAATTATTGCAGTCGATCAGTGCTAGCTGTTGTGTGGGTTTTGATTTCATACTCAAGCTAGTACAGCTTGTGCAGGTTGAAGGTAACGACACCCCAGATCGATAGCTCTTCTCCTTGCTTGATCTGTATCGGTGGATAGATAGGATTCTCAGCGATGAGCTTAACTACACCACCGCGCCGATACAGTCGTTTGATAGCGAACTCGTTGTTCAGCACCGCTAACACGATGGCGTTATGACGTGGATCGATGGACCGATCAACCAGCAAGGTATCGCCCTCGTAGATACCGATGCCGGTCATCGAGTCACCTCGAACGCGAAACAAAAAGGTTGCCTCTTTATTACGGATTAGGTGCTCGTTAAGGTCGATACGTTTTTGGCTGTGGTCAGCCGCAGGCGACGGAAAACCCGCATGAACACTGGCGACAAAGCTCGATAAGAGCACGGGAACGGCTTGAATTGGGATGGGCTGCATGTCTCGGCTGGTACTGTATTTTTATACAGTATCGCACAAGGTCTTGCCCAACCACAATCTAGGCAACTAGAGCGCTAAATTACACCCATAACGGGCACCGTCGCGTGACTCCTACTGCCTCATCGTGCGTGTCTGCGCAGTAGCTCAAGGGGGAATATGAGCAGTCGCCGAATCACTTGCAGCGTCAAGCTCAATCGGCTGTTATAGGTTACTCAGACCAAGACATTTTATTCAGCCGTGATGACTGCCGGTAGAATATGAACACCAGTTTTCGAGTGGCTGGAAAGTACCTAAGATTTCTAGAACGATCCAAGATTCTTAATAACTGCACCAACTAGGAGACGAAATATGAACACATTAATCATTAATGGTTTCAAACGGATAACCGCATTAATTTTATTTGGCATGGTCTCAACGTATTGCCATGGGCAAGTCTTAGAACGAAAAACATTAAGCCTAGAAGCTGCGAATAAAATCATAGTGGGCGCCATACAAGAGGCAAAAGCTAATAATTGGCTAGTTGACATCGCAGTCGTCGATGAGGGCGGAAATCTCCTTAGCTTTCAGCGCATGGATGGTGCATTGATCGGCAGCATTGATGTCGCTATCGGCAAAGCGCGTACCGCATCTATCTTTCGTAGACCAACAAAGGTTTTGGAGGAGGCCGCAAAAACTCGGCCTGCGATAGTCACCCTTCCCAATGGCGTACTACTCCAAGGTGGGGTGCCAGTTAGTGTCAATGGACAAACTGTTGGTGCTGTTGGTGTCAGCGGGGTTACGTCACAGCAAGATGAGCAAATCGCTGAGGCAGGTATTCGTTCGGCTGGTTTTTCACAGTGATTTTATTTGTCGTAGATAAAAACACGCCAAAAAATACTGCCGGCAGTTTATGTAGATATAAAATCTATATGACTACTAAACTTTATTTTAGTATAGTTAAAAAATACATCTAGGCGATAGTCTGTTCTTACCCGCATCATCAGGGGATCAAAAATATCAGTAGTCTACGGCTAAAGGAAATACGCTTTGCTAAAAATTAAACTGCTCCTAGTGCTGCTATTCATTCCATTAGTCGTTCATAGTCACAATGGCGACAATACCCAAGATGATGACGACACAGAATGCGAGAATCATCTCAACGATGCTTTTCCTGAAATACTTAAGCCTTACGCCAAACTAGAATGTGACCAGTTCATTGTTAATACTGAGCGGTGGCAGTGGCGCTTCCCAAACAGCTATTTTGATCGGCCTTACATTCCGGCTTTTGCACCAAAGTCAAAGAAAAATGTCGCCGGGGTGCGTGTCTACAAACAGTTCAGTGCTGAAGAAATTGATAAGAAACAAATTTTAGAACTACATGAATCTACATTTCTTAAAATTCGTTCTTATAAGCAGTCCCTACCACCTGAGCGTCTTATAAAGCTAAAGGCAACCAACGATCTCGGTGACAATATGGACGTGTGGTTTGGTCTTACCAGTAAAGACAAAGGCTGGGTCGCAATCTGCTCGCCTATCTGCGCTGCAGAGTACTTCTTCATCACCGAGCAACTGAAATAGCGTTTACCTAGTTACGAACGAATGTGTAGCATGCGTTCTAATGTAAACCGCTGATGCAAATAAAAAGCCGGCATTACCTAGTTAGGTAGTGCCGGCAAATACAAAAAGGCGATTTCAGATCAGTACAGTACCATAGGATTTCCTGGCGAACCTGTACCACCAATAATTTTCAATGGTGCCCAAATGAACGCACCTTCCATGACACCTGCTTTAATCATAGATTCAGTATCGACATTCTCTAAATTCCAAATACCATGACGCGTTTGTATGGCTGTGTGACATGGAACCGCATAGCCTTCTTCCTCGTTTCCAGGCTGTGCATCATTAGCCGATGTATCACCCATAGTCATTGCAATATCACGCTCAGCAAAGTATCTACAGGCGCTAATACCAAATCCAGGCTCACCTTCAGCAAAGATGGCACGTGCTGCTGCACGCTGCTCTGATGTTAAGGATTTATAGCGTGCATTACCCCACGTATTTCCTTGACCAGTATGAAGCGCAACGCAATCGCCCGATCCGATTTCTTTCAAGCCTTGAGCTTTTACCATCCCCTTAATGTCATCCGCGGTAACAATTCCTATATCACCAGGCTTTTTAGGTATAGGCAGCATTTCTGCGGCTTTGGACAATTTGCCCTGCGACTGTCGATAAGCTACAGCATCCAAGACGATTAGACGGCAAACAAATCCGAGTTCACCAACGTGCTCAACGCCAAGTGGACCCATACCAACGACCTGACCACCCGCTCCGCGCTCATAGGCATCCCACATCATCACGCCGTTATACATAACCGGTCCCTTTGATGTGTTTACTCCAATATGACCCGGACCATCAAACTGCGTTTGTATCTGTCCAATTTGTGTCGTTACCAACTCATCGTGATAAATGAGCGCATTCTTTCCGAACGGTCCACCGGTTGGCGTACCAGGTATCCACATATTCCATTTGCGTGGGCCAAAGCCTGGAGCTTCGCTGTGATAGTACTTACCAATAGTGATCGATTTATTTTGTTTAATCGTCGCTAACGCCTTGGCAATGTTTGCTGAATTTTTAGTGTGATTTGCGCTACCTGCTTTATCACCACGGCCCCACTTTGGAGGAGCCCAAGACAACGCGGAATCATCCGTTGGTCCTTTCATTGCTTGCGCATAAACAGAACCAACAAACAAAAGTGCTGAAATAGCAATTACTTTTTTTATCATTTTTGTCTCCTCCAAGCTTTAAGCTTTATTTAAGGGGTTTCAAAACGTTTTTGATGATTAGGTCTGCCAACTAACAAATAAGGTTGACTCTCGTAGCCTCGCAGTTGAACGATGTCAAGTCAAGCCAATTAGCTATTTTTTTGCGAACCAATCATCTTTTATATCGATGTGACAATAGAAATCCCGATCAAATCGCACACGATGCTGTGATACTGAATTTCAGAGCTATGGATAGTTAAGTTACAACTATCTAAGCCCATTCAGAAATGGCCACAGCAACTCGATAGGCTGCTGCCTGCAAATTCTTATTCAAGTTTTTTTGATAACTCAGAAAGTGGTTCCACATCGATCGCTTTGTATTGATTTCGTTTGAATACGATCGCGGTCAACAATGGGGTTAGCAATGCCGTGATGATGACTGAAGCAGCCACCTGGATAGTCGCGACAGGCGCAATTAATGCATAGCTAGGATCGGCGATAGCAACAGCTTGTGGGGTGCCTGCAGCATTACCTGCTGTACTTGATGCGGCCGCGCCAGCAACACCAGAACCGCCTAATAATCTGTCAATCACTATGCAGGCAGTACCAGTAGCAACGAGTACAGTTAAACCCAGTAAAACACCTTGCAAACCTGCTTTAAGTACTGCGTTTAAATTAATCGTCTGCCCTAATGCAAACGCCATAAAAGGCACAATAATCGCTTCGCGTGAACCAAAAAATTCTCTCAACTCTTCATCTAGATTAGCGAGAATCGCACCCGCTGCAATAGGAGCAATGACGGAAACCATCGTCAACCAAGGTATATTCGCCAGACCTGCACCCACCAGAATTAGCATCGTCAGAAACGGGCCTGTTTCTATGCTCTGAGGAACGTAGGTACCTGCATCTTCTTTATCACCAAACGTACTGGTCAAGGCCATGAACATTCCACCGTTCGTATCATTCATGGCCGCCAGAATAGCTAAGGTGGTTAATCCCAAAAAATTACCATCGAAAAAATAAGCCACTGCCATCGACAAAATGATTGCAGTACCAACCTTGGCAAACATAATTCCAAAACCGCGCTTTAACATTACGGGCGCTGCACGCAATGTCATTTTGGTGCCAACGACAAACAGATACATTGCAACCAACGTGAGATAACCTTTATTGGTCAACGCTTCGGTGAATCCCCCAATTTTTAGTGCTTCTGGGGCAAACGTGTTGACCAGAACGCCGATAAACATAGGGACAACCATCAGGCCGCCAGGTACTTTAGTGACTGTCTGGAGAATTTTCATTTAGTTTAGCTCTCTCATTAATTTTTTTGCTAAGCTGATTAACGTTCATAACCCTAGTCAGACTCTAGCATCATTTACTTTCAAGCTAAATTTGCACCAATTAAATCGACAAAATGTGACTGCGCGTAGTTCCACCAAAATCACCACCAGAAACCGAAGGACTCGCCTCTAACCAAATCAACTCACATCAGGAAACAATCCCGCCCCAAAGGCACAGTGCGCTTAGTAATCGCATTCATCAAAACTCAAAAAAAAACGGCCTAAAACACGCCCCCAAAAATTTTGACTTTATGACAAGTCGAACAGAAATCTAGCGCTCCATTAGAATACGCGCCGCAACTAGTTTTGCAGTACACATTTACCCGCAAGTTTTACCTATGAAAATGAATACAAATAAAACAACTCTAGCGTTACTGATCGCCAGCTGCTTCGTCACGAGCGCGATCGCACAAGAAACCAAAACACTGTCATCCGTCGTCGTCACAGCAACTCGCGTAGAGCAAGACAGCTTTGACTTGCCGATGGCCATTGATAAGGTCGAGAAATCTGCTATCGAAGATAGTCAGCTCCGCATGACGCTCTCCGAGAGCCTGGCACGCGTGCCCGGTATCACCGCGCAAAATCGTAATCAGATGGCGCAAGATCCTCAAATCTCATCGCGCGGCTTTGGAGCCCGCTCGGCGTTTGGTGTGCGCGGCGTGCGTATTTATGTCGACGGCATTCCACTCTCCATGCCTGATGGCATTGGTAACCCCGGTAGCGTTGACCTCGACACCATCGGCAATATCGAAGTAATGCGCGGTCCCTTCTCTGCGATGTACGGCAATTCCTCCGGTGGTGTGATCCAGATGTTTACCCGTCCCACACCAAAAACACCCGAAGTCAGCGGTGATGTTTTGTTCGGCAGTTTCGGTACACGTCGTGAATCAGTGCAAGCTGCAGGCACACGCCAAGGCGTTGACTATTTGCTGAATTTCTCTAACTTTGAATCCGATGGCTATCGCGCTCAGAGTGCTAATGAAAAACGTCAGGCAACGGCAAAGCTAGGAGTGAAACTGTCGGATGACACTAAGCTCACCACGCTTATCAACTGGTTCGACCAGTACGCGCTAGATCCAGGTGGCTTGACGGCTGCCAATCTGAACACCAGTTACAAGATGGCATCAGCCAATAATATCGCTGCTAACGCGCGCGTTATACGGAGTAATCAACAGGTTGGCTTTAATCTCGAAAAAATTCTGGATTCTCAAAATACGCTGAACGCCATTACCTACGTCGGCCAACGCGACAATTCACAATTTCTATCAACCGGCGGTGCAGCGGGTCGTGATAGCGTGATTGCTCGAGATTTTTACGGTGCTGAATTGCGCATGACTCATCGCGGCATGATGCTCGCGCGTCCGTACACAGCGACAGCAGGTATCAATGTCGGTTTCATGAGTGATTTAAGAACCGATTTACCCGCAAGTGCGGGCGTGGTTAGCGGCTCAGCGACTCGTAATGAGACACAAAAAGCCGACAACATCGATCAGTATGTACAAGGCTTATGGTCTGCCGATGATCGCTGGGATATTCATGCTGGTGTGCGACACACTCGATTGAAGCAGAGTGTCACCGATCACCTGCCTACAACTAATGGCAACGGTACCGGATCAACGAGTTTTGATAAAACGATTCCTGTGATTGGCGCCGTTTTCAAAGCAACGCCTGCGCTGAATTTCTATGCGAACGTAGGCAAAGGTTTTGAGACACCGACCATGATCGAGATCTCGTATAGCGACACTACAGGTAACGGTCCTAACTTAAGCCTCAAGCCTGCCACCAGCACAAACATTGAAGTGGGTAGTAAGTGGTATGTCTCGGATTACACGCGCGCCAATATCGCTCTATTTAATATCAACACCGATAATGAGATCGTCACGCAAAGCAGCGGTACCTATGCTACGTACCGCAATGCGGGTAAGACAACTCGTCAAGGTGTAGAAATATCGGCTGAGACACTGCTCGACCACAATCTCTCTTTGTACGCTGCCTACACGTACCTAGATGCGACATTTGATTCAGGCTCGAGCTATAGCCCCGGCAGTTCGATTCCAGGAACGTACCGCTCACAGTTATTCGGTGAGATAGCGTGGAAACACCAGCCTATCGGCTTCCAAACTGCGCTGGAGATGCGCTACAACAGCAAGGTGTATGTGAATGACGCTAATAGCGCCAGCGTTGACGAGTACACCATCTTCAGCGTGCGCGGACAATTCCGTCAGCGCTACAACGATTGGACCCTCACTGAATACGCTCGCATCGATAATCTTTTCGATGAAAAGTATGTGGGTTCTGTTCGCGTGAATGACGCTAACAGCCGTTACTATGAGCCAGCACCAGGACGTAACTGGATCATGGGCGTAAAAGCTTCGCTGAATTTCTAAGCTCCCAGCTTTTCCAGTCCTACCGAGCCCGCCACTGGCGGGCTCTTTTTTTGCTACTCAAAGGCGGACAAGTCGGGGCGGATGATTTGTATGGATGTATGTTGCGGGGGCTTTAAGAACACATCAAGAATTTTCAAAATCCTGAAGTGATTTTTTAATTCAATGAGCGCTTAGTTGAAATTTTTCTCAAGCTGATTAATCACGTCGACTAAATCATTCGCAGCACCAAACGCTCCTGAACGTGTGTGACACAACACACCATCCCACGCACCCCCTGACAAGCGTGCGCATCCCCAACCTGTTCTATCGAGCGCAGTTTCTGACACCAAACTGTTTGCACCCACTGCACGACACAAGGCAAGCAAGGTATCACCTCCAACTACAACTAAAGCACGTGGGCGCTGCGCATGCTGTGCGATGACTTTGGTTTGTGCTTGCAATAAGCTCGTCGCTTGCGCAACGCTGAGCGGTGCTTCAGAAGATAGATCGATCAGTAATGGGTGATTGAGTGAACCGCTATTCAACGTATGCAGGTCTTCACCAGAAAAATACATCGCAGGGTAAGGAGACGAGCGTAAAACGCGCCATTGTTCACGCGTGACTGTGTGATGACTAGCACTGATAAATACAATCTGTCCCGTCTCAGGGGCACTGATAGCAGCGGACGGATGCGCAGGTAAGCGACGTGCCAGTGCATGCGCCAGACCGGCACTACCGCACCAGAGCCAACCCGTATTCTTCAGCGCAAAATCGGCCACCGTATCGAGGTCGTGATCGTTCAGCACATCGGGTACCCATGCGGTGGCTGCACTTTGTGACGTTGGCGCTTTATGTCCCGTTTCAATGTGCCACCCGCGCGCCTGTAGGCTATGCGCAATCGATTCTGCTACGGGGTCAACTGAGCCATCTGGCTTACACCACCATTGCTGACCCTGCTTGGTTACGCGGTTCTGTGCGGGGAAAGCCGGAACCAGTGCAACTCCGTTAAAGCCGCCCTGTCGCGCTAGCCAATCAACTTCATCAAACGTATTACCGCGAAGCAGACTATCAATTTTTTTAAATGCGACTCCAGCACCGCGCATCCAACCTAACGAAGGTTCTAGCAAAGTTGCAAGTTCAGTCGGCGGCACATCGCGCGTTGCGGTCGCTACGATGTCGATATCAACGTCGATCACATCTTGACTCTGCGTCGCTGGATGTCCCAAGTGCACTGGAACGCCCGCGCCAAAGGCAGCTGCGCAATCGAGTGCACCGGTCAAGTCATCGGCAAGAATACGTAGCGGCTTCATACAATAACCACTGTTAGGTGCGGCGGCAAACTGCGGCTTGCAACTGCTGTAACGCTATGATGCTTGAGCGACGTTGAGCAGGCATTAATGTGGGTATGGATAACGCGATTTTCATTCGTGAAGCGGCGAATAACATTCAAAAGCAGACCTTGGCAGACCCAAGCGAGAACTTCGATCTTGCCATACTCGAGCTGCAAATGATCGATAATGACTGATTCTGCAGGGTTGTGATTTAATTGACCCTGATTTTTACGCTGCCTAAGCACCTTTTCAGACCATTTACCTAGGGATTTTCCATGGCTTCTCCTATTCGTCTCGCCTTCACAATGGGTGATCCTGCCGGTATCGGCCCTGAAATCACTGCAAAAGCGGTTCGACTAATGGCTGACGTGGTCGGTAACGGCGATGCTGAATTCATTGTGCTGGGAAGCGCAAAGGCGATGCACGACATCGAAACTCGTATGGGACTACCCGCCGTCAACGCGCAAGGGCATCCGTTTTACCGTATGGTCGATGTTGGTCCGGTCGACGCACCATTCGTAACTGGCGAGGTCAGTGCTGCCGGCGGTGAATGGGCTTATCGCGCAGTAGCCAAGGCCGTCGAGCTAGTGCAAGCAGGCGAAGCAGACTCCATCGTCACCGGCCCTCTATCGAAAGAAGCGCTGCATCTCGCAGGGCATCTCTTTGAAGGTCACACTGAATTACTGGCCCACTTAACCGGGCAGCGCGATGCGGTAATGATGCTAGCGCACGAAGATATGCATGTCTCTCACGTTACTACTCACTGTGCACTCGCCGAAGTGTCTCGTCGTATTACGCCTGTGCGTTTGCGCCGTGTGTTCGATGTCACACGTGAAGCGTTGCGAGCATTAGGTATTGAGCAGCCTCGTATAGCGGTCGCAGGTCTCAACCCGCATTGCGGCGAAGGCGGCATTATTGGTAAAGAAGACGATGAAGTCATCGCTCCTGTTGTGCGCGAATACGCAGACAAAGGTTTCAGTGGCCCGTGGCCTGGTGACACCGTGTTCATCAAATTGCGCGCTCGCCAGTTCGATGCGGTAGTCGCCATGTTTCATGATCAGGGACACATCCCCGTCAAGCTGTTGGGTTTTAAAGTTGATCCAGAGACCGGCAGTTGGCAAGCTATCAGCGGCGTTAACATCACGTTGGGCTTACCGATTTTACGTACCTCAGTCGATCACGGAACGGCCTTCGACATTGCCGGTAAAGGCGTCGCTAATGCGAATAGTCTGGTCGAGGCTGCTGAATATGCGTTCAGGCTCGTTCGTGGCCAACGCAAGGATGCCAAAGCGCTCAGCCACTGATCGCAACCAGCACTATCCATAGCGCCACTCATTGCACGGCGCAAAACAATCACACGAAACAATCGTTAATATTCTAAACAACTACGCATACTTTTTTTAGTATCGTAGTTGTATGGGTCAGCGCGCCTACCTACAAGTTTATTTGTCGATTTACTTTGACCAGTGACAAGGAATTTTTAAAAGCTGTTCATATACTGACCACTCATTGAGGAGAGTGGTAATGGACGATAGCTCACAAAAAGTTCTTATCTGGGATTTACCCGTACGGCTGATCCATTGGCTATTGGCACTCTGCTTTTTTGGTGCCTACTTCACCGCTGAAATAGACGAACTAAAAATTGTCCATTTCACGCTGGGCTATACCCTAGCCGCATTGATGATCATTCGAATTATCTGGGGATTTCTCGGCACCACGCATGCTAAGTTCAGAAACTTCGTCCGACACCCGATGGCAGCCATACATTATTTACGCTCAATGATTCGGCGCGAACATCCCACCGATGTCGGACACAACCCTGCTGGTGCCCTAGCGATACTTGCGCTACTTTTTTTGGGCTTGATTGTTAGCTTTACCGGTTGGTCAACTCTGCATGAAATCTATGGTGATTGGGTCGAAGAAGTTCATGAGGTTTTAGCAAACATTATGTTAGCTATTGTCGTTATCCATATAGTTGCTGTGGTGGGAGCCAGTTTTCTGCATAAAGAAAACCTCGTTAAGGCGATGATCACGGGTAAAAAAACAGCTCAATATAAAGATGCGATTCCAGAATCAAAATCATTATTAGCGATCGCTCTGCTGACGGCCGTACTAAGTTTTTGGTTTTATCAATACGATCATGCGGCTGAAGGCGGGGTTGATGGTATAGCCGCGTTAGATAAAGAAAACGAGCACTCCGAGGAATAGCCGCTTTCATTCAACGATAAAACCTTCGAATGAAATGAAAAACTACTAATTACCTACGTATGAAAATAACTCGTTATCTACC
>CANGFL010000010.1 GCA_947453015.1 Oxalobacteraceae bacterium
CGAGCGATTCGAGAATCAGACACATTTCCGAACGCATGTCTTGGAAGCTGTCGACAGGCGGCACTGGGAAGTAACCGCCCTTCACCGTTGGACGATGGCCGCTGTTGCCGCCTTCGATTTTCATACCGGTGCTCCATGATGCCTCTTCGGAATCAATCTTAACGAAGCAACCCGACATATCAACGCCCCAACGAACGCTGTCGAAAATGAAGAATTCTGGTTCTGGGCCAAAGTAAGCTGTGTCACCAATACCGGAAGATTTCAGGTATGCCTCAGCGCGTTTAGCGATAGAGCGTGGATCGCGATCGTAACCTTTGCCATCGCTAGGCTCGATAACGTCGCACTGCAAGAACATGGTGGTCTCTTCCATGAATGGATCGAGCGAAGCGGTGTTCGGATCAGGCATCAGCAACATGTCTGATGCTTCAATGCCTTTCCAGCCAGCGATAGACGAACCATCAAATGCATGACCCGTCTCGAACTTGTCCATATCAAAATGCGATACCGGCACGCTGACGTGCTGCTCTTTACCCTTGGTATCGGTAAAACGAAAATCAACAAACTTGACTTCGTTCTCTTTCACCATCTTCAATACATCTGCAGCCGTCTTTGACATGCCAATCTCCTAAAAATGTTTCCTAAAACTGGGGTAATGAAAAACTTGGGTCAAACAATTGCCAACTTGGAATCTGACCGATGGGAATCGTCTTTTCGACCTGAACTCGAGGCGGGATGATAGCAGGTTCCATGCCATTAACAAGGCTGAGAAGCCTAAGTCTGAACCAAAATGGGCGGACCAAATTTCCCCTAATTAAACAATGACTTCGGAGAATGTCTTAGGTCAGCCTAAGCCGAATGTAAATAGCTCTCCAAAATAATAATCGCACTATTTTGGTGCTTAATGCCGTAAACGCATCATATTGGTGCTATTTTGGGTTTAGTTTCGGCCGTGGTGCGACAAGCTGCTGAGCTTAGTCCTCTGTGAAGCCATTATTCAAAAGCCCTGTGCTCAGGGAGCTTTTGCTTCGGAGCTAGCCTCGGTGCCCTGCTGTAGCCAGAGAATTCGTTTACGCACGAAATTAATATGGCTACGCAGCTCGTACAACTCTTCGGCGAATGACAAAGGTATGGTCAGTTGATTGACTCGCTGTTCTATCTCGTTCAAACGCAGCAACTGATGATTGCAGACTTCGCGCCTATCCGCCTCACTCGCCTCTTCAACGGCGACTTCAACGCTACGCAATTGGCCATACCAACGATAGATGCGCGATCGCACCTTCCACACATACAACGGCGGCACCACGCGGGACAACGGTAGCAGCAGCGCTCCCAGCGCCACCATCACCAGCCACATACGATCAAAGAAATTCGCCAACCAAAAGGGCAAGTAACGATTCAACAGCGGCGGGCCATTCTTGAAAAATTTTTCCGCTGAAGAAGCCAAAGGAATCTCAGTGAAATGCGCATTCGGAAAATCACCACGTCGTTGAAACCAGCCCGGCGCTCCATGAATCTCAGCCGCCGCTTGCACAAACAAATCGATTAAGGCTGGATGCAAATCTTCACGCGCTACTAAGGTAGCAGTTGGCGCAATCAGCTGAATATCATGCGAAGGCTGATTACGACCCAAATTGATAATGCCTTTAGGAAGAGTCACGTTTGAAAGAAATGGGAAACGGCGTGAATACGCCTCCGCCTGTGAAAAACTAAATAATCGTATGCCCGGGGTTTGCAACAACATTTGAATTAGCAAACCCTCAGGAGCCGAACTAAACACCATGCCATCGATTTTTCCAGATAACAAAGCGACAGTAGCAGCAGTGTTCTCCATATCACTTAACGCAAGATGAGAGGGATTAACGCCATTAGCCACTAACAGCTTTCCGAATAACTGAGGGACACCGGTTCCCGTAGGCCCTACATTAATTTTTAAATTACGAAATTGGCGCAGATGATCAAGCTTGGACTCCGCGCGATAGAAAAGCCACACTGGCTCAACAAACAAACTCCCGAGCGAAATCAGACCAATTTTTTCTGCCTGCACTAAATCCGTGGAGCCACTTTGAACAAAAGCAATGTCGATACCTGAATCGGGATCCTTTAAGCGCTCCAGATTTTCATACGAGCCTTCGGATCGAACGACTTTGACTTGTATGCCCTCTCTGGCCAAAATCGCTGCATAGCGCTTGGCAAGATTTTCATACGCACTACTTTCTTGACCTGCGGAAAGGGTAACGACTTTGGGAGGTGAAGGATCGATGATTCGGTAGGCAATCACTCCGACGAGAATGACCAGCAACAGCGGCGGGCCGAAAGTAATTACCAGGTCGCGTAGCGATAGTGTCGTAAATCGAAGAAATTTTGGCATGGCTCTAAGGTAAATAACTTTCCCAGAACCATGCCAAACATTGGATAGATATGCAAGCCTTATAGGCAACTAAGCCGTATCATTTCAACCAGCGTTCCTACATGAAAATCTGTTTAAGAAAAATGAACACATTCAATCGTCGTCATCAAACATGACTGTCATTGGGGTACGTGATTTACTTGCGTGCTCAGATAAAAAGATGGTGGCCAATCCAAACCAAGCCTCAGTCGGAATAACTCGCTCAGCGAGTTTTACCAATTCTTCCTCTCGATTTAAACGCTGACAAAAATTCAAGCAGCACTGTTCGAGCGAAGCACATAACTCTTCTATCATTGCTGCCCCCTTAGTCAGAGCCAATTGCAATCGTTGCTGCAATGACTTAACCAAAGTAATACTCGCTGCATTCAGTTTTTCTAACTCATCGAGTAAGGCGTCTGCCTCGTGAGTACATTTTTTTAAAACGGGTATCAGAAATACCGCCATCCGCCGCTGTTGGCAATACTGCTCAAATTGCGAAATCCTATTCACTAACTGCTCTGAATCAACACCACCGGCAGCACGAAAATTTCGAATACTGTTACGTATATATTTCTGAAGCGAAGAAAAGGTCCAGCGTACTTTTTTTTGCTCTAACTCGAGCGCAACAATTGAATAAGTGACTGTAAGCATGTGCGGCCTCCGAAAAGCTAACAAAATCTCCTCCATGACCGAGGTCCACATGAACAATGATGTGTTTCTGTAATTTCAGCCTGCACCTCGGACACACGTAGTGTAATTACCAAGTTGCCGAATCTGATTGAGATGCCTCAAAGGCATAATTTGTTTCTTATAACTCTCTACGATTCAGCTAGCAGAAACCATCCCCGCTGCGCAAAGCAACGAGGATAGTCCTTGGAGGAAGTCTTGTGAGGAAGGTCGGTATTAGCCGACTTTAATGGCGTGTTCCCGCGTGGCATGGAATGTGACTCCAGGCCAGCGTTCTTGGGTGAGTTTCAGATTGACACCTGAACTAGCTAAATAAGCCAAGTTACCCGCTGCATCATGAGCGAGATTGGCACCTGCTGACGATTTTTCGAAATCGGCAAACATCCGTTTGTCATCGCACGATACCCAACGTGCACTATTGATACTCGTGCCCTCGAACACGGCATCGACACCGTATTCATTCATTAAACGGCTGGCCACGACTTCAAACTGCAGAACACCCACGGCACCTAAAATCAATTCGCCCCCGTGCATGGGTTTAAAAACCTGAACCGCACCCTCTTCGCCTAGTTGCTGCAAGCCTTTGTGAAGCTGCTTGATTTTAAGTGGGTTACGAATACGGACTGAACGGAAAAAATCTGGGGCGAAATAAGGAATACCCGTGAACTGCAGCGGCTCCCCTTCAGAAAAACTATCACCAATTTGCATATTGCCGTGATTCGGCAAACCAATGATATCGCCTGCATACGCCTCTTCGACTTGCTCGCGCGAAGATGCCATGAAGGTCACCACAGAAGACACCTTAATTTCGCGATCAAGGCGCAAGTGGCGAATTTTCATTCCGCGCTCGAAATGCCCTGAGCAGACGCGCAGAAAAGCAATTCGATCGCGATGCGCGGGATCCATATTCGCCTGAATCTTAAACACAAAGCCTGAGAAAGGTTGCTCATCTGGTCGCACGTTACGCACGGTGGCGTCACGCTCTTTGGGCGGCTGCGCCCAATCAAGCAAGGCATTCAAAATCTCGCGCACACCAAAATTGTTAATCGCTGAACCAAAAAATACGGGCGTTTGTTTACCACTCAGAAAAGCCTCGAGATCGAAAGGATGCGAAGCGCCGTGAACCAGCTCCACTTCCATTTTTAATTGCTCGATTTCCATTGGGAACATTTCAGCCAGACGTGGATTGTCTAAACCTTTGACAACCTCAAATTCTTGATCGGCCTTCTCACTGCCCGGCGTGAACAACATAATCTCATCACGCATTAAATGGTACACACCACGAAATGACTTACCCATGCCTATCGGCCAAGTCACCGGTGCGCACTGAATTTCCAACACTGACTCGAGTTCATCGAGTAGTTCAAGCGGATCACGTGTCTCGCGATCCATCTTGTTCATGAAAGTAATGATGGGCGTATTGCGCATGCGACAGACATTCAGCAATTTGATCGTCTGTGCTTCCACACCCTTGGCTGCATCAATCACCATCAGCGCCGAATCGACCGCAGTGAGTACACGATAGGTATCTTCAGAAAAATCTTGGTGTCCTGGGGTGTCAAGTAAGTTAACGACGTGATCGCGATACTCGAACTGCATGACCGAACTGGCGACAGAAATGCCGCGCTGCTTTTCGATTTCCATCCAGTCAGAAGTCGCATGCCGGCCGCTCTTGCGCGCCTTGACCGTACCTGCGAGCTGAATAGCGCCTGAGAAAAGTAGCAACTTTTCGGTCAGCGTGGTCTTACCCGCATCGGGGTGAGAAATGATGCCGAAAGTGCGCCTGCGCGCCACTTCTTGCGCGATCTGTTCACGGGATACCGAGGCCGGCGTCGTTCCGTCCTGCGCCTGCTGATCATCGTGTGATTGAAGTTTGCCTGGATCCGTCATTGCATTCGGGGAAAAAGTCCAAGAGTCTAGCCAGTTTGGGTAACCAAGTCTAATACTCATCGCGTTTTGCCAAAATAGCACTGAGCAAAACGCAAATCTTGCGATCACCATCAAGCATCAGCTGCCCAAAGTTTCGGCTAGTTCTAACAGATGCTTCCCAGTTCGACCAAGATTGATGATCTAAAAACGATCTGAAATTCGCCGCGATACCGCGAACTCATTTAATCACATAGCCTCAACGCCCTCAGGAAAAGCCATCCTCATGTCACTAGCCAGCTTGACGACCTACCCCTCAAGACCCGCCGCATCGGAATCCATCTACCGACATTGCATACCCGACTTTGCAGCAACCGCGCTAGACGATCTGTACGGCAATCTACATTCTTCGCTTGCCACACTGAACTTCATTGATCTGTCTGACACCAGTACTTACGTCAAATGGACTGCAGAAAGCAAGTCCAACAATCCTGAATCGATTTTTTTATTTCAAAAACTAGGGCAATCGCTACGTGTAGTCAATGAAGGCATGCGCCTGAAAAAAAACGAAGTTAACCATTTTTGCGAATACGTTTTTGCCAACGATGAAACAATAAATCGTATCGATTTTCATGCCGTGGTCCCACCTCAGCAGCATCTATCACGACCGAATCTGAGCTGGGTATGCACAGAAGATATTGTCGTTACTCTTCCCAACGATGAACAACATTATTTAAATCAACTTGGCAAAGCTACGCGCAAATCGATAAAAAAACATCTCGCTCGTGCGCAACGTGACTTACCTAATTTCCATCACAGCATACAACGAGGAAATCAAGTCAGCGAAGAGGCTTTAATGAAGATCGTAGGATTTAATCACTCACGCATGGCAGGCAAAGAAAAACTCTCTGCTCTCGATACACAAACGACTGAGCGGTTGCTTTCCATCATCCGATCGCACGGTATCGTCGGGATGGTTAATTCAGACACAGGAATGCGCGCAGGCACTTTGGCGTGTCGCTTTGGCGATGATGTTTTTTCGTTGATCACGGCGCATGATCCTGCCTATGACGCTTTCGGCTTCGGCACCTTGAGTCGACACTTGATGATCATTCATGCGATACAGACAGGCGCAAAACGTTTTCATCTGCTGGGTGGCAATATGAGCAGTAAACGCTCGGCACTCGGGGTACGCGAAACACTAGAACACTTGACTGTGTATCGCAGCCCCGTTGATATGCTGCGTGATCCCAAGTTCACATTACAACTAGCAACTAACGCTGCGAAATATCACGTGCATCGTTGGCTGGAAGATCAATCAGCCAATTCAGAAAACTCAGGCATGGCTCGCTTCATTCATGGCGTTCGACACTCCATCAGAGCATGGCGTCGTTGGACTAGCCTGAGTAAAACGCCGGCTCTAACTCGAGGTAGCCAGCCCTGACGCCACCAACAAACTACAGCGCAATTTTTCAACCAGCAGCGTGTCCGTGCTACCGCGCCACCAACGTAAAGCCACAGGTTTTTGCCTGGAATGCCCAACAATGACTAAATCAACCTGCAAATCATGCGCAAGCTCTTCTATCACGCTCACAGGTTCACCCACCTCTAGATGAGGAATCACATTCAAGCCGCCAGCTGCCAGCATGGCGGCGCCGGCCTCTAATTCCTTTTCCATTTTTTCTTTTTCAACAGTAAGCCCCTCTTCGACGCTCAAAACCGCCGCTGCAGCGAATTCACCCACCAAAAGGTAGGGAGGTGGACTTACCACCGCCAAAAGATGGATAGCCGCGCCTTTAGGTAGCGCCATACGACGGCATTCTTGCAAGGCGACACGACTTTCGGGAGTCCCGTTGTAAGCCACCAAGATAGTTTGGTACATGCGCTCCTCCGTTAAATTTACCGAGACCGGTCATGTTGATAAACCGATGAGCAGAAGCTACACCAAGACTGGGTCAACAGCAACGCAGATCATGACCGCAAATTTCGGTGGACAGTTTTGTGGATAAGGCAGCGAAAGCTTGCTTAACTGACTGATTTATATTGATTTTCTGAACTTGATCCAGCGCAGGGTGTGGACCAAAGCAAGCAAAAAAAAACCCGACCGGCATGCGCCAGGTCGGGGTAAATCCATCCTTTTTGGAAGGCTGGAGGAGACGGGTGCAACTGTAGCAACTGACCTCTGAGATGTCTGCTTTTCGTTTGTGATGCCAGATATAAGCTCTGCTTATGATTGCTTTGAAGAATCTTTTGAAAACTAACATCTTAGGCATACGACATTCGCACTGAGCGTCGTATTACGACACAAAAAATAAACCCGTCATGCTTTCACATGACGGGTTCACGTCTCCTCTCGCTCTTCCGGCGATAGATTTTTTGTTACTTCGGCGAGCATTCTGCATTCGAAAACCAAGAATGTCATCATGCGACGCAGCATACCAAAAAGACATTGTTCTAATCTTAGCTAACCAAGGTTTAAACGATAATTTTGGGAGCGTTTAGGCTGCGCGCAGAATACAAAATTTCTGTTGAAAATGAAATGATTAACGCACTGAAGAATGATCGAAGTTTGTACTAGCTAATACAAATAAATAACGGTTGCCACTTAAAAAAGTCGGCAACCGTCATCGGTGTAACGTACAGCTAGATAGTCCAGCAGCTATTTATAGATCGTCGTCTAATTTTCTAGGCCTGCCATCCACTTCACTAATGCGCATACGCTTACGGCGATCGCCCATCAATTCACGCAGTTCACGAATACTTAAATCAGTTACTTCGTGCATACGAATTAACAACGAAGCGCCAACTGGCAACGTACGATGACGAATTTTACTGATCACTGGAGGACGCACTTCCAGCGCGCGCGACAATGCAGCATCATTTTTCAGATTCAATTTCTGGATTAAAGCATCCAGCAAACGATTCGGATCGTAGCCATCCTGCGAAACCAAAGGATGTTTGTCCATGGTGTATCTCCCCTTGGGATTTTATTAGGTGACAAACGGCCTAAAAAGGGCCGACTTGCCCGAGAGCAATTACTCGAATGTTAATTTATATGTCATCGGTGCAACATTTTCAAGTGCTTGATTGAAAATAAACCGTTAATGATGCATTTTTGCGAAAATAACGTATCTTTAAAACAACTAATAAAATAAAAACATCCTAAAAATTCCTTTTGAATCAACAACTTACTATTTTATTTTTCAAATGGCAATATTGACAGTCTTTACAACCGCCAAACAGAGGCTATGTTGCCTATAAAGCTATTTAAGGAATATTGAAAATGCCCATCCGAAGGACGCTGCAGAAAAACAGTGTGAATCGAATCAAGGACTTGCAAGAATCAATCGAAGCAATAAATGAAATAGAAAAAATTTCTAACTAGGCACTTCGCTTATTTCAAAAGTAATTGAATGAAAAAAGCTTCGTATGAGAAAGAAAGTTTTATAAAGACTTGAAATGAAAAATCGTTGAAAAAAATTAGACGAACTACTGAGTTCGGAACGCGAACTCAGTAGTTAAGAAGCAACTCGACAAAGAATCACTTAGACAACTACTTATCAACTCAAAACAACCAAGGATTACTTTTTGCAAGACCTAACAACAGATTATTTGCTAGCCGCTTTTGCTTCTTCATACAGACGCTTGCCATCGAAACCTTTAGATGTCATGTCTTTAACCCACTCTTCGGCAACACTCGCGGTTGCAGCCTCCCAGCGTTTGAGTTCCGCCGCAGGCAAGGTGTAAAAGGTATTTTTTCTAGCCTCAGCCGATTTTTTTCCAGGCAAAGCATCATCCACAAACACCTTACCCACCCAAGCTGACTGGTCAGCACCGGTGTTAGCGTCAATAATTTTTTTGAGATCGGCTGGCAATGAATCGTATTTAGCGGAATTCATCGCAAATAAAAATACCGTGTTCGACATTTGCGGCTCACCAGGCGCTGCCTCAGTATGAAATTTAGTGACCTCATCAAATTTCACTGCAGGTACCACCTCCCACGGAATCATCACACCATCGATAACTCCCTTAGACAACGCCTCTGCTGCCTGAGGCAATGGCATAGGAACCGGTGTCGCGCCTAACGCTGCAAGCATCTTGGAACCCTGACGAGTCGGCGCGCGCAATTTTAATCCTTTGAAATCTTCCAAGGTTTTAATCTGCTTTTTGGTCGTATGCATGAGCGAACCATCATGCACATGAAACAAAATAGGTTTTACCCCTTTAAATTCTGCCGTGGCATTGCGAGCTGCGTAATGCCACAGACCGCGACTGGCGCGCTCAGAATCCTGAACCATGAACGGCAATTCAAACGCCTCTATGACAGGAAAACGGCCCGCTTGATAACTGGGTACCGTCCAAACCATATCCACCACACCATCTTTAACTTGATCGTAAAGCTGTTGCGGCGCGCCACCCATCTGCATCGCTGGATAAATCTGGCATTTCAATCGGCCCGCCGATTCTTTGGCGATCTTGTCGCACCAGGGCACAATAAAATTTCTATGCGCAGTTGATGCCGGCGGCAAAAAATGATGCACCTTGAGTGTCACAGTCTGCGCAAAGGCTGCGCCAGCAAAACTACACGAAGCAATTGCAAGAAATAAACGACGGGATGATGTTTTCATGGTCGGATCTAAATAAACGTTTATGTACCGAAGGTATGCACCAGATACAGCGAGATGGCAGGGAAAAATACCAGCGCGATTGTGCGTAGCAAATCAGAAAGCAGAAAAGGCAGCACACCCTTGAATGTCTCCATTACCGGCACATCTTTAGCGAGTCGGTTAATGATGTAAATGTTCATGCCTACCGGTGGATGCACCAGCCCTATCTCAACCACCATCAACGCGAGAATACCAAACCAAACCGATTTGTCTGCTACCGGCATACCCCAAAAATCCAGACCCATAACGATAGGATAAAAAATTGGAATGGTTAGCAAAATCATCGCTAACGAATCCATCACACAACCAAGAAAAATATAAATCAGCAGAATCGCAAATATCACAGAAAGCGGCGGCAAACCACTGCTCTGCACCCAAGTCGCCAGTTCAGTCGGCATTTGAGTAATCGCTAATCCTGCGTTTAGCATATCCGCACCGAGTAGCACTAGAAAAATCATCGCTGTCGCTTGCGCCGTACCTGTAATACTTTTAACAATGCCCTCCATGCGCATGCCACCAACGATAGCCAGCAAGCCGCATGCAAACACACCAATCGATGCTGCTTCAGTCGGATTCGCCCAACCGTCGTAGATACCCACAATCACGACTAAAAACACCAGCATGATAGGTATGACACCCACCAATGATCGCAGCGCCGTCGCGGTAGGTACACGCTCACCAGCGGGACCTGCCTCTGGCTTAATAGCCACCACGATACGAATCACCAGCATATAACCCAGCATCGCAATCAAACCGGGAACGATCGCTGCCATAAACAATTTGCCGATCGACTCTTGCGTTAGCACCGCATAAATCACCAGAGGCACCGAAGGAGGAATCATGATGCCAAGCGTACCGCCAGCTGCTAAAGCACCGGTTGCTAATGACCCAGCATAGTTATAACGGCGCAGCTCGGGCAGAGCTACTTGACCCATCGTCGCTGCAGTTGCCAGCGACGATCCACAAATCGCACCAAACGCAGCACAGGCACCCACAGCGGCCATCGCTACGCCACCGCGCAGATGACCCACAAAATTATTCACACATTTGAACAACGCGCGCGACAAACCGCCGTGGGTCGCAAACTGCCCCATCAACATAAACAGAGGAATAACAGCTAGGTCGTAATTTGAAAAGCGTGAATACGCGAGATTTTTTAAAGCGTTCAGCAAAGGCAGCCACGCAAAGTCATTCATCACCACGAAACCAGCCGCACCCACCAAAAACATACCAATACCAATATGCACACGCAAAGCTAACAGCACCATCAGTACCGCAAACATAATCAAACCAATCGTCATACCGCTCATGCTGATTCTCCCGCTGTTGCTAACTGCCAGTGTGTGATTGCGTTATACAAACCAGCAACGGCAAGCAAAATAAAACTAGGTACGATAGCTGCAACAACTATCCATACGGGCCAAGCAAGAATCATCGACGTCTCCCCTGCTTCTTTAATCGAAACAGCAGAAACACCGGTACGCCAAGCAACCAGTGCTGCCACAACGGCCAACAATAAATGGGAAATCGCATCCAGCATCTCGCGCGTTTTAGGCGACACTGAAGCAGTAAAAAAATCGACCCGCAAATGATGACGCTCCATCTCGCAGTAAGCGAGCATGGCAGCAGAAGCAATCGCTGTCCCCATTTGCATCACTTCGATATCGCCAGGTACTGGAATCGAAACCAGTTTGCGGCCAACGATAGAAATTAATGACATTACAACTAAAGCGATGAACCCCAGTCCACCGATCAGCGCGAAAATACGCGTTAATTCGTAAAGTTTTTCACCTAGCGGACCTCGTGTGAACTCCGCCTCCGTATCCAGAATGCCCGGCTCCTGCATGTCTTCTCCCTTTTGCGCGGGCTTTGCCCGTCTCATCTTCAGTTTGTTTTCAGTCTCACTCAAGTGCTTTACTAAACGCGCCTGGCTAGGTGCGTTTAACTTTCATACATTGAAACGCACACTAGTCGTAATAGTCGCAATACTCGCCATGATAACTGCTTCGTACCATCATTGAGTAATTCTTCAAACGTGGTGCAGCGCAGGGAGTACACGACCACTCACCGCTCCGAATCCACAGCGGTAGTGCGCTCCAACACAAGCGCCGCGCATTGTCACTAC